>NZ_JAAGNB010000102.1:0-9770 GCF_010550475.1 Amycolatopsis sp. SID8362 | reverse complement strand
CCGGCGCCGCGAATTCGTCGACGCGGCGCTGCGCGCGATCGCCGAACACGGCCCGCGCGTGTCGGCCACCCACATCGCCGACGCCGCCGACGTGGCCCGCCCGCAGCTGTACCGGCAATTCGACGACGCGGCGGATCTGACGCGCGCCATCGCCGACCGGGCCACCGAGCAGATCATCGTGGCGATGCGGCCGGTGTGGGAGCCCCAGGGCAGCGCCATGCAAATGATCTCCGCGGCCGTCGACGCCCACACCGGCTGGCTCGCCGAAAACGGCAACCTCTACCGCTACCTGACCCTGCACTCCCAGATCGGCCGCCGCGAGGGCGAGGACGCGATCGCCGACGTCAAAACGGTCATCGCGCGCCAATTGACCCAGGTGTTCGAGTACTACCTGACGCTGTTCCACCTCGACACCCGCATCGCCACCGTCCTGTCCTTCGGCGTCGTCGGGCTCGTCGACTCCTGCGCCGCGCAGTGGCTCGAAGCCCCGCTCGGGATCACGAAGGCGCAGCTCGCCGAAATGCTCACGCGCTGGATCTGGCACATCATCGACGACTCTCTCCGCGCCGCCGGGATCGAGATCGACCCGGATCTCCCGTTACCGCCACCGCCGCCGCGGCAGCCACCGACGTCCTGAGGGCGATACGAACACGTTCCCGCGGCCGTGGCAACCACACCCCGGGTGCCCGGCCGCGCATTTCCGGCTCGCCGAAACGGGGGCCGCGACGCTTTCACCAGGAACGCCACCCGGCCGCACCCCCATTCGGCCGGCGCCGCCGGAGCACCGCAGATCCACCCGCGTGAGGGATCGCCGCCGGGCGCGAACCCCTTGCAGGCGCCGGAAAGCGCGACAGAGTAACGCCGTCGGGACCGAGAACCTAACGCGAGCGCTGCTCTTCACCCTGGCGCCCGGATGGAGTTGCGGGCCCGTGCCGAACAGCTTTGATTGAGCCCATCGGGTCAGCTCACGTGGACGTAGGAGAAGCACCCATGGGGATCGACTTCGACAACCTGAAGAAAATCGCGAGCAGCGAAAACGTCGATGCGGCAGCGGAGTTCGCGAAGTCCCATTGCGGCGACCACGCCGACGAGATCGACGCGGCCGCCGAACGGGCAAAGGTTTTCCTCAGCGGGGAATCGTGCGGTGAAGAGCCGGGCGAGGGCCCCGCGGCTTGAAGCGGCCCTACCGGTCGCGCTCGCGCGGCACCTTGAGGAACGCCAGCATGATCGCCGAGAGCACCAGGCAGCCGATCGGGAAGTACAGCCCGACCGTGACGTCGGTGTCGGTCGCCGCCAGCCCGATCGCGTACGGGCCGAAGAAGCCGCCCAGCGCCGCGATCGAGTTGATCGCCGCCAGGCCGACGGCGGTGTGCTCCTTCGACAGCACCTTCGCCGCCATCGCCCAGTACGGCGCCAGGTACCCGAGCACGCCGATCGCGGCCAGCGACAGGCTGATCAGCGAGAGCGCCGGCACGGACTTGAACTGGATGGCGCCGAAGAAGCCCAGCGCTGCCACGAGCACCAGCGCGATCACGTGTCCCTTGCGCTCGCCCGTCCGGTCGGAGTTGCGGGCGAGCAGCAGCATGCCGACCGCGCCCACGACGTACGGGATCGCGCCGAGCAGGCCGATGTTCGTCGAGGAGTACTTCGGGTCGAGCTGCTTGACGATCAGCGGTAGGAAGAACGTCAGCCCGTACAGGCCGCAGGCGATGAACAGGTTCGAGAACGCCAGGTGCAGCACCTTGCCGTCGCGGACCGCCTTCAGCTGCCCGAGGAAGGTTTCCTTCTCCTCCGGCACGTACTCCTTGTCGATCTCGGCCTGCAGCCAGCCGCTCTCCTCCTTCGTGAGGAACTTCGCATCGGACGGCTTGTCCGGCAGCCAAAGGAAAGTGAGCACGCCGATCAGCACGGCCGGCGCGCCCTGCAGCACGAAGACCCACTGCCAGCTGCTCATCCCGAGCCAGTGCGCGTGGTCGAGGATCCAGCCGCCGGTGAGGCTGCCGAGGATCAGCGCGATCGGCTGGGCCAGCGCGAGCGTCGCGATGGCGCGGCCGCGTTCCTTCCCGCGGAACCACAGCGTCAAGTACAGCAGCAGGCCGGGGAACAGCCCCGCTTCGGCGATGCCGAGCACGATCCGCGCGATGAACAGGTGCGTCGTGCTCGCGACGAACCCGGTCACGACCGTGACGATGCCCCAGCTGACCGCGATCCGGCTCAGCCACAGCCGGGCGCCGACCCGTTTCATGATCATGTTGCTCGGGACCTCGAACACGACGTAGGCGAGGAAGAAGATCGCCGACGCCGCCCCGAAGGTCGCCGCGTTGATCGCGAGTTCCTTGCCCATGCCGAGCTGGGCGTAGCCGATGTTGGCCCGGTCCATGTAGTTGAAGATGTAGAGCAGGCCGACGATCGGCATGATCCGCACCGCGACCTTGCGGATGGTGCGTCTCCCGACGGCGGCGCTCGCGGCTCCGGTGTGGACGGTCATGGGGTGCTCCTCGGCGTTGAGTGAGTGGCGGTGCGGCCGGCGACCCGGCCCATGGTGATGGCGTTGGCGACGGCGTTCCCGCCGCCGACGTACCGCGGCCCGAGCACACCGGCCCCGGCCTCCCCCGCGGCGAACAGGCCGGGCACGCGCTCCCCGCGCGCGTCGAGGACGGCGGCGGTGCCGTCGATCTCGAGCCCGGCGTGGGTGCAAACGAGTTCGGCGGGCAGCGTGCGCGCCGCGTAGAACGGCGGTGTCGCGAGCGGTTCCGGTGGTTCGGTGCGCCCCTTGGCTTTCAGGGTTTCGTGGCGCAGGAAGTCCGGGTCCTCGCCGGTGGGCAGGTGCGCGTTCCAGCGGTCGATCGTCGCCCGCAGCGCGTCGGCGGGCACGCCCAGCTTCCCGGCCAGTTCTTCGACGCTGTCGGCGCGGATCGTGCGTCCCGCCTCGGCTTCGGCCAGCACGTGGGCGGCGTCCCAGTGCGCGTACCCGGCGGGCAGGCTCACGCGGGCCCGCTCGTCGAAGACCGTCCACACGGGACCGTCCTGGGCGTCGATGATCCCGCCGGACACGGCGTAGGAGGCGTCCTCGTCCATGAACCGGCGGCCGTGGGCGTTGACCATGATCCGCGAAACCGGTGGGAAACCGGACTGCCAGTGGTGCAGCCGCTGGAAGTACGCGGTGGGCAGCAACAGGCCCCAGCCGTCACCGGCGACGGCGGCGTCCACTTGCGACCCGAACGCCAGGTGGTCACCCCGGGACCCGTCCGCCGCGACGACGAACAGGTCCTCTCCCGCGGCGTCGGCGGCCGGGTAGTACCGCGAGACGAGAGCCGGGTCCTGGGCGAACCCGCCGGTCGTGACGATCACGGCCTTCGCCGACACTTCGATCCCGTCGGCGACCACGCCGGTGACGCGGCCGCCGTCGACGAGCAGCCGTTCCACCCGCGTGTTCAGCACGGCTTCGACGCCGGCCCGGCGTCTGGCCCGGTCGAGGACCTGGACCAGGCCGTAGCCCTGGTCCTTCGGGACGTGCGCGCGCCAGACGTCCTCGACACCGGCCCGGGTCAGGCCCGGCGAGTGCGCGTTGTGCGACACCTTCGCCGGGATCTCGGCGCCCAGCCCGATCAGCCACTCCAGCGCCGGGCCCGCCTCCTCGCAGAACGCGCGGACCAGCCCGGGCTTGAGCTGCCACTGGTTGAGGTCCATGTAGTGCTGGAAGAACTTCTCCGGCGTGTCCTCGATGCAGAGTCCCTTTTGGACACTGGTCCCGGCGGCGGTGAACATCCCCGCCGACAGCTGCGTCGAGCCGCCGAGTTCCTTCTCGGCCTCGAACAGCAGGACGGACGCGCCCCGCTCGGCGGCGGACACGGCGGCCGCGAGGCCCGCTCCCCCGCCGCCCACGACGACGACGTCGTACCCCTCGTCGTTCATCCGAGGTCACCTCCCGACTCCGCGACGATGCGGTGGTAGAGCCCGTTGGAGACGAGGCCGCCGTCGACGGTGACCTCGCTCCCGGTCATGTAGGTGGACTTGTCCGAGAGCAGGAACAGCACGGCGTCCGTGATCTCTTCGGGACGGCCCATGCGCCCGGCCGGGACGCTGTCCACAGCGGACTGGACGAACCCGTCGGCGCCGCCCAGCAGCGCCGTCCCGACGAGTCCCGGGTGGACGGAGTTGACCCGGATGCCCCACTTCGCGAAGTTCCCGGCGGCCGATTTGGACAGTCCGGTGAGGCCCCACTTGCTGGCCGAGTACGCGGGCGAGAAGTACCCGATCTGCCCGGAGATCGACGAGATGTTGACGATCGACCCGCCGCCGGAGTCGCGCATCAGCGGGGCGGCCGCGTACATCCCGTGGAACGGCCCGCTCAGGTTGACCGCGAGCACCCGATCCCAGACCTCGGCGGTGGTGTCCATGAACTCCAGCCGCCGCGAGATGCCGGCGTTGTTGACCAGCCCGCCGAGTTTGCCGTGCTGTGTCTTGATTTCGCCGATCACGGTGGCCCACTGCGCGGCGTCGGTGACGTCGAGGTGGTGGGCCGAGGCGGAGCCACCGTCGGCGACGATCTCACCGGCCACATCGGACGGATCGGCGACGTCGGCAACGCAGACGTGGACGCCGAGGGCCCCGAGCGCGCGGGCATGGGAAGCGCCCATGCCACCAGCCGCGCCGGTGACCAGGACGACGTCCGGGTACTCAGACATGACGCGACCCGCCGTCGACGGCGATGCTGTGCCCGGTCACGTACCGCGCGCTGTCCGACAGCAGGAACAAAAGCACGCCGGCGACCTCTTCGGGCGAGCCGATCCGGTGCAGCGGCACGGCGTCGAGCGCCTTGGCCAGCGCCGGGGCGTCGTCCTGGATCCACCGCGTCATCTCGGTGTCGATGTAGCCGGGCGCGATCGAGTTGACGCGGATGCCCTGGTCACCGAGTTCGACGGCGAGCGACTCGGTGAGGTGCGCGACGGCGGCCTTGGAACTGCAGTAGGCCCCGCGGCCCTTGCGCACGCGCACGGCCGACACTGAGGACATGTTGACGATCGCGCCGCCGGGCTTGAGGTGCTTCGCGGCGGCCTGCGCGCCGAACAGCACGCCCTCGACGTTGACCGACAGCGTCGCGCGGATCTGCTCCGGCGTGATCTCGGGAACCTCGGCGAACGGGAAGATCCCGGCGTTGTTGACCCAGAAGTCGATCCGCCCGAACTCGTCGATCGCCTTCTGCGCGAGGGCGAGGTGGTCGTCGGCCTTCGTGACGTCGACCGTGGCCGGCACGATCCGGCCGGGCTTGGCCTCGAGTGACTGCTCTCCGCTCAGTTCGGCGGCGGTGGCGGCCATCGCGTCGCCGTCGATGTCGCCCCCGACGACGTCGACCCCGCGCGTGGCGAGCGCGGCGGTGAACCGGGCACCCATCCCGCGGGCGGCGCCGGTGATCACGGCGACCTTGCCGGGGAACTCGGGGTAGATCGTGGTGACCGGCTGGTGCAGGACCCGCCCGGGACCGGTGGGCTCGTGGGTCGTCATCGGTGCTCTTCTCTCTTTCGTGGTTCAGGAATCGCGGCGGACGGTGCGCCGCCGGACGCGCCAGCCGTCGGGGGTGCGGAGGAGGTCGTCCTCGATGACGGTCAGCCGCACCAGGTGCGTGCTCGCGACGATCTGCAGGTAGGCATCGGCGCGCAGCGTGTCCGGGGTGTCGCCCGGGCGGACGTGGATCGTGCTGATCACGTGCCTGAGCGTCTCCCCGGAAGCGTGGAAGCGCGCGGCGAACGCGGTCAGCTCCCCGGTACCAACAGCGGGCTCGGGGTAGGTGGGCGAGCGGAATTCACCGTCGGCGGTGAAGGTGGCGGCCCACTCGGCGGCGCGCCCGGAGTCGATGGCGTGGCTCTGCCGGCCGTAGAGCTGGTGCACGGCCACGACGTCTTCGGTCGCCACCATCCCGGAACCTCCGTTGTCCCTGCCCGCTGAACGTGCTATATTCGCACGCAGTGTGCGAATATGTGTAGGACAGTAGGTCGCCACTTTCGTGTCGTCAAGGGAGCCGTGTGTGGAATCGACGCTGCCCGCGTCCGGGACTTCGAAGACCCTGCACCACGGGCTGCAGGTACTGGAGCTGCTGGTCCAGCACCCGAGCGGCCTGACACTGACCGAAATCGCGGACGGCATCGGCGTACACCGCACGGTCGCCCACCGCCTGGTGAAGACCCTGGAGGCGCACTACCTCTGCCGCCGCGACCGCTTCAAGCGCATCTCCCTGGGCACCGGCCTGGTCCGCCTGGCCGAGCCGGTGGAGCAGGACCTGCGCACCCTGGCCCGCCCCATCCTGGAGGAGCTTTCGGACTCGGCGCAGGCCTCAGCCCACCTGGTGGTCCGCGAGAACGTGGACCAGGTCCGAATGCTGATGATCGTCGAGCCAAGACAAGCCCCGATGCACGTGGCCTTCCGCTCAGGCCAACTCGACCCCATCGGCCGCGGCTCAGCAGGCCTCGCCCTACTGGCAGCGGCCCCACCACTACCAGGCGAGCGCGAAGAGGTAACCCGAGCCCGCGAGCGAGGCTTCGCGGTGTCAAAAGGCGAAATAGCCCCAGGCATCACCGGAATCTCAGCGGTAGTCCACACCGGACGCGACCACCCGGAAACCAGCATCGGCCTGTCCCTGTTCGAAGCCCCAAACCCGGACGAACTGGGCAATCTGGTGGTGGCAGCCGCACAACGCCTGACCACCCAACTCACGTAACCGGAATCCAGACCCCCCGCAACTCACCCCAGAGCCTCCGACAACGCATGAGCCTCCCGCAACAACAAAGCCCCCAACTGCGGAATCCGCTCAGCCCCGAAACGATGCTCCACCCCGGTCAAAGTCAACGCCCACCGCGGCGACCCCGCCTGATCGAAGACCGCCGCCGCCAGGCCCCAACTCCCCTCGACCACCAACCCAGGATTGACCGAGTACCCCTGCTTCCGGGTCGCCGCAATATGCCGCCGAATCTCCCCCACCCCATGCTGCGGCCCGAAATCAGCAACCAAATCCACCCGCGAAAGATAATCATCGATCTCCCGATCCGGCAGATGAGCCAGCACCACCATCCCGGCCGACACCACCCCCAACGGAAACCGCGCCCCCTCGAACAAAACATGACTCCGAATCGGAAAAGCCCCATCCTCCCGAATCAAGCAGATCGTCTCCTCCCCCCGCCGGGCCGAAAAGAACGCACTCTCCCCCGTAGCCACAGCCAACCGCCGAACCACCGGCAACGCGACCTCAGTGACGTCATACCGCCGACCCGCGGCAACCCCGAGGAAGTACAACTCCGGCCCCAGCACCCACCGATCGGACCCCGGCTCCCGCTCAACCAACCCGACACCCTGCAGCGAGATCAACAACCGATGCACAGTCGGCCGCGGCAACCCAGCAGCCCTGGCAACGGCCGTCGTCGTCCCCCCACCAGGCTCATGCGCGGCCACCGCACGAAGAACCCGATGAGTCCGGCCGACCAGATCCACAGGAGCGTCCACTCACTGAACACTACCCCACCAAATCCGACCACGAAGCGAACAATCCGCAGGTAGACGGCGTCCACTGGTTGACCACGCAGCTCAACGCGTCGTCTGATGACCGACATGGACAAAGTGTTCGCCTCCCCCGGGGAAGCCATCGCCGACATCCCCGACGGCGCCACCCTCTCCGTCGGCGGGTTCGGGATGTGCGGCGTACCCGCCGTCCTGATCAACGCGCTCTTCGAAACCGGAACCACGGACCTCGAAGTCGTCTCCAACAACGCCGGCGTCGACGGCTGGGGCCTCGGGATCCTCCTCGGCGCCGGCCGGCTCCGCCGAGTGGTCGCCTCCTACGTCGGGGAGAACAAGGAGTTCGCGCGCCAGTACCTGTCCGGCGAGCTGGAGGTCGAGCTGACCCCGCAGGGCACGCTCGCCGAACGGCTGCGCGCGGGCGGCTCCGGCATCCCCGCGTTCTTCACGGCCACCGGCGTCGGCACCCAGGTCGCGGACGGTGGCCTGCCGTGGAAGTACGCCGCCGACGGCACCGTCGCCAAGTCCAGCCCGGCGAAGCAGAAGCAGGCGTTCGACGGCCGGGAGTACGTCCTCGAACGCGCGATCGTCGCCGACTTCGGCCTGGTCCGCGCCTGGCGCGGCGACCGGCACGGCAACCTCGTCTTCAAGGACGCGGCCCGCAACTTCAACCCGCTGGCCGCGATGGCCGGCCGGGTCACCGTCGCCGAGGTCGAGGAGCTGGTCGAACCCGGCGAGCTGAACCCGAACGACGTCCACCTGCCCGGCGCGTTCGTCCACCGCGTCGTCGCGCTGACCCCCGAGCAGGCCGCGGACAAGCCGATCGAAAAGCGCACCGTGCGCATCGCCGAGGAGGGCGCCTGAGATGGCCTGGACCCGCAACCGGATGGCCGCCCGCGCCGCCGCGGAGCTGCGCGACGGCGACTACGTCAACCTCGGGATCGGCCTGCCGACCCTGGTGCCCAACTACGTCCCGGACGACGTCGAGCTCGTCCTGCAGTCGGAGAACGGCATCCTCGGCGTCGGCCCCTACCCGGCCGAGGACGAGGTCGACCCCGACCTGATCAACGCGGGCAAGGAGACGGTCACCGTCCGCAAGGGCGCGTCCTTCTTCGACTCGGCGACGTCGTTCGGCATGATCCGCGGCGGCAAGATCGACGCCGCCATCCTCGGCGCGATGCAGGTCTCCGCCGCCGGCGACCTCGCGAACTGGATGATCCCGGGCAAGATGGTCAAGGGCATGGGCGGCGCGATGGACCTGGTCCACGGCGCGAAGCAGGTCATCGTCCTGATGGAGCACGTCGCCCGCGACGGCGCCCCCAAGATCGTCGACGAGTGCACTCTCCCGTATACCGGCCGCGGCGTCGTCCAGCGGATCATCACGGACCTGTGCGTCCTCGACGTAACGCCCGACGGCCTGAAGCTGGTCGAACTCGCTCCCGACGTCGACTTCGACGAGGTCCAGGCGAAGACCGGGCCCCGCATCGCCCGCTGAGCTACGCCGCCTCGACCAGGAAGACCTGGTGCGGCCCGCCGACGCACCGGCCCTGGATCAGCTGGACACCCGTCTCGGAACTGCCCTGATAGACCCCGATGCACCACTTCGCGCCGGCGGCGGATTTCAGCAGGTAACCCGGGGTGGGCGCGGTCACCGGCTCGAAGGTGAACCGCTGGTCGGGGCGGCCGGGCTCGCAGTTGTCCCCGGCGAGGAGGACTTCGGCGTTGGTGCCGCCGTAGTCGACGGTCACGCAGCCTTCGCCGTTGTCCGGGGAGTGCAGGAGTAGGCGGTATCCGCCTTCGACGGCCTCGACCGACATCGGTGGTGAGGCGGTCGCGCAGTCCTGCTGCCCCAGGACGATCCGTTCGTCGGGCACGAACTTTTCGGTGCCCTCGCCGACGCAGAGACCGGTGTGCGCGAGCCGCACCCTTGCCGGTCCGGTGGGCGGGGCGCCGAGGTTCGCCTTCGCGGGCGCTGGCGCGGCGGATGTTGCGGGCGTTGACGGGGTGGTCGGGCTTGGTTGTTGCCGCGAGGGGACGAAGACGAGCAGCCCACCGGCGACGAGGATGACTGCGGCGGCCACGGCGAGGACCGGCCACCGTCGGCGGGTGACTGGCTTCGGTTGGGGAGCGGGTTCGGCGGCCGGTCCGGATTCGGCGGGCGAGGTCGTTCCGGCGGCGGCCGATTCGGCGGCAGCTGGCTCGGCCCCAGCTGGCTCGACGGCGCCCGGCTCGACGGCAGCCGGCTCGGCGGCGGCAGCCGGTTC
>NZ_JAAGNB010000063.1:0-8066 GCF_010550475.1 Amycolatopsis sp. SID8362 | reverse complement strand
GCTCACGCACCGGCCGGGCTGGACGTTGCGGCTGCTGGCCGACCGGCTGCGCGACGAGCACCGGCGGCTCGACGAGCTGCGCGTCGGCGACCTCGCCGTCCGGGCGAGCGTGACGCTGTCCTACGACCTGCTGCCGATGTCCGCGGCCACCGCGTTCCGCGGGCTCGGGCTGCTCGGGCCGGTCCAGTTCCCGCCGTGGGCGGTCGCGGCCGTGCTGGGCCGCCGTGACGCCGAAGACGTGCTCGACGTGCTGGTGGACGGCCACCTCGTCGAGCTGGTCGGCTCCGATTCGGCCGGGCAGCCGCGCTACCGGCTCCACGACCTGCTGCGCGTGTACGCAGTGGAGCTGGCGGAGCAGAGCGACGCGGCCAAGACGCGCGCGTCGCTGCACCGGGTCCTCACCGGCTACCTGGCGCTGGCGCTGGAAGCCGCGCGCCGGATGCCGTTGCACTTCTTCGGCATGTACCGCGACGAAGAGCTGCCGCGCCCGGAGGTGCCCGCCGACGTCCTGCCCGACGACCCGGCGGCGTGGTTCGCGGCCGAACGGCACACCAGCGTCCAGGCGGTTTCGCTGGCCGCCGCGCACGGCTTCGACGACCTCGCGTGGCAGCTGGCGTCGGCCCTGACGCCGTACTTCGACCTGCGCGGCCACCAGGACGACTGGCACAGCACGCACCTCATCGCCCTGACCTCGGCCCGCCGGACGGGCTCGCTGCGCGCGGAGGCGATCGTCCAGCGCAACCTCGGGCAGTACCTGCTCTACCAGGACGAATACGCCGGTTCGCGGGTGGCGTTCGAGGAGTCCCGGGCGTTGTTCGAGCGGGTCGGCGACGCGCAAGGCGTCGGCATCGCGCTGACCGGGCTCGCCACGATCCTGCGCATCTCGGGCGAGGACGACCGCGCGCTCGACCACTGCCACGAGGCCCTGAAGCTGTTCGCGGAGGCGGACGACCCGCACGGCGAAGCGGTGGCACGCATCGCCGCGGGCGCGGTCTGGATGTCCCGAGGCTGCTACGCGGCGGCGAAGCGCTGGTTCACCGACGCGCTGGAGCTGTCGGCGTCGATCGGCGACCGCCACCGCGAGGCCCACGCGTTCAAGCGCCTGGGCCTGCTGTTCCAGCACCAGGGCAACCTGGCGGCGGCCCGCGAGCACGTCGACCGCGCGATCGCGATCTTCACCGACCTCGGCGACGACCACTGCGTCGGGTACGCGAACCAGAACCTGGGCGAGCTGTGCCTGCACAGCGGCGACTTCGCGCACGCGCAGCTGTTGCTGGTGAACTCGCTTTCGGTGCACCGCCGGAACGGGGACCGGCGGTCGGAGGCGGAGGTTTCGCAGCTGCTCGGGGAGCTGCACCGGGCGCTTTCCCAGCCGGAGCGGTCCCGCGACTACTCGGAGCGCGCGCTGGCGATCTGGCGCGAGCTGTCCTCGGCCCGCCCGGCGGCCCCGGCGGCTTCCGCTGAGCCGCCGCACATCGTTTCCGCCTGACACCCGGCCCCAAGCGCCCCAAGGTGGCCTTGGTTGCGTCTGACGCACCGAAGGCCGCCTTGGGTGCGTCTGACGCACCGAAGGCCACATTGGGGCGCTCCGGCTGGGCGCACAAGCCCGCGGCCCTGCTTGTACGGATCATGTACGCCGCCCGGCCAGTCTTTCGCCACGTTCGAGTGAACAGGTGCGAAGGGAGAACCGGGGATGATCCGGATCAGGAAGGCCGGCCGCGTGACCGCGGCGGTTCTGGCCGCGGGGGCGGTGACGGCGCTGGCCGGAGCCCCCGCCCAGGCCGCGACGAAGGCCGACGGCGCGAGCTGGACCGCCGATGTGTCCACTGTGGACACCGATGACGTCAACGTCGCCGCGGCCGGGGGAACGCTGACACTGGCCGACGCCGCGTGGCACAGAACCGCGCGGGTCTTCGCCGGCAGCGAAGGCAGTCTCACCACCGCCGAGCACGCGCTCGGCTCGGCCGCCAACCGCGTCAGCGCGGAGCTGAGCGCCGACACGCCGAAGGGCACGTCGATCGACGTCGACGTCCGCGGCCGGACCGGGGTGAACGACTGGACCGAGTGGACGCCCGCGGGCACCACGCTCAAGAGCGCCGTCAGCTCCGTGCAGGTGCGCATCAGCCTGCACAGCACCACCGACGGCGTGCGGCCGTCGGTGAAGAGCGTCAAGCTCAGCGCCGACAACGCCCCGCAGGTCAACGCGCTGGCCGAAACCGCCGCCCTGACGTACAAGGTCTACGGCACCCGCGAGGGCCTGATCGGCGGCACCACCGCCAACGGCCACGTCATCACCAGCCGCGACCACTTCGTCGCGCTGCCGTCCGGGAAGGGCTTGTCCGGCAAGGGATCCGGCACCTACTCGGTGCGCGTCTGCCGCACCGACGGCAGCAAGTGCGAGTACGCGCCGGTGTGGGACATCGGCCCGTGGAACGAGCAGGACGACTACTGGAACCCGGCGTCGATCCGGACCAAGTTCAAGGACCTGCCGCAGGGCCAGCCCGAGGCGTACGCCGCCTACTACAACGGGTACAACGGCGGCAAGAGCGGCCTCGGCTACAAGGTGGCGAACCCGGCGGGCATCGACCTCGCCGACGGCGTCTTCTGGGACGGGCTCGGCATGTCCGACAACGGCAACGTGAACGTCACCTACCTGTGGACCGGCTCCGGCCCGACCGGCGTCGTCAGCACCGCGGGCGACCCGATGAACGTCCGGGCGAGCGCGAGCACCTCCGCCACCATCAAGGGCCTCGCGGCGAACTACGCCAAGGTGAACATCGAGTGCTACGTCGAGGGCGACACCGTCACCGGCAAGTTCGGCACCAGCAACATCTGGGACCGCATCGGCCCCGGCCACTACGTGTCGGACACCTACCTGCAGACCGGCTCCGACCTCCCGGTCGCGCCCAAGTGCTGAAGCACTGACCGCGGCTCGAGCGAGCCTCGATCATCGCGTGGTTGACTGCCCTCACCCCCGCGATAACAGCGAAGGCCCGGTGTCCCCCACCGGGCCTTCGCCCTTTTCTCCGCCATTCCGCTCACCGGGACATCAATTCACAACCTTGAATGCCGATCCACCAGGTGTACAACGTCCGGGTGCGCGTGCGAAAATTCCGGGCACTTTCCCTGCACGGAATGGCGGTCCCCTGTGAGCGTTTCCCGGAGAACCCTGCTGACGACCGCGGCCGGCGCCGCGGTCGCCGCGAGCACTTCGACCCCGGCTTTCGCGGCCACGCCCGAAGTTTCCGACCAGGCCACCGTGACCCGGACGCTCCGCCAAGCGGCCGACTACGCGGTGGCCAAGCTGCGCGCGGTGGCCCCCGGCGTCACCGCGTTCCCGGTCGGCACGAAGTTCGAGAAATGGACCTATTCGCAGAACGGCGACTGGGTCGGCGGATTCTGGCCCGGTCAGTTGTGGCTGGCCTGGCTGCACAGCGGCGAGGAACAATTCAAGACCCTCGCGCTGGCGTCCGCGGAGAAACTCGCCCCGCGCCAGAACGACACCGGCACGCACGACCTCGGTTTCCTCTTCTACCCGTCCTGGGTGACGGCGTGGCGGCTCACCGGCGAGGAGAAGTGGCGCGCGGGCGCGATCCAGGCCGCGTCGTCGCTCATCAAGCGCTACAACCCGGCCGGGAGGTTCATCCGCGCCTGGGGCGCGCTGACCGACCCGAACAACGCGGGCCGCGTCATCATGGACACGATGATGAACCTGGACCTGCTGGCGTTCGCGAGCGCGCAGACCGGGGACCCGAAGTACCTCGACATCGCCGTCGCGCACGCCAAGACAGCGCAGCGGAACTTCCCGCGCCCCGACGGTTCGACGCCGCACGTCTTCGACTTCGACCCGGTCACCGGCGCGCCGATCGGGCCGAACACCGTGCAGGGCTACAGCCCGACGTCGTGCTGGTCGCGCGGGCAGGCGTGGGGCGTCTACGGCTTCACCACGATCCACCGCCGCACCGGCGACCCGGAGTTCCTGGCCACGGCCCGCCGCCTCGCGGACTACGCGCTGTCGCGGCTGACCGCCGACCACGTGCCGGTGTGGGACTACCTGGCGCCGCAGGCCCCCGACGACGTCAAGGACGCTTCCGCCGGCGTGATCATGGCGTGCGGCCTGCTGGACCTGGCGGAGCTCACGCACCGCCCGCAGTACCGGGAAAGCGCGCTGCGGATCCTGACCGCGGTGTCGCGGACGTGCATGACGACGAAGTCCGCGCGCGCCGAAGCGAGCGTCGCCCGCTGCACCCGCAACCGCCCGGCCGAGGACGGCGTCGAGGTGTCCCTCCCCTACGCCGACTACTACCTGCTGGAAGGCATCCTGCGGGTACTCGACCGGCGCGGGGTCGACCGCGCGATCGACCTTTCGAGCGTGTGACGACGTCCGGGGAGGCCGCCACCTCCCCGGACGCGCTTTCAGTGGTGGTGGTGGTGCGCGTGCACCTTGGCGTGGCCGAGCCCGCGCCCGATCATCCACTTGTTCACCGGCACCGTGACGACGAACGCGACCGCCAGCGACAGCGCCAAGGCCAGCCAGAACAGGATGCTGGCCAGTCCGGCGTCCATCGCCCCGGGAATCGCCACGACCACGGTGTTGTCGATCAGTTCCATGACGGCGATCGACACGGTGTCCGCGGCCAGCGCGACCTTGAACGCCGCCTGCAGGTTCATCCCCGACTTCAGGACGCCGCGCATGGTCAGGCCGTAGCCGAAGACGAAGGCCAGCGCGATCGAGAGGACCACGGTCGCCGCGTTGTGCAGGCCGAACGCCGTGCCCAGCACCATGCCGAGCACCTCACCGATGGCGCAGCCGGTGAGGCAGTGCAGTGTCGCCTGGATCGCCGTCGCCCACGAAGCCCCGTGCTGTTCGTTCATGCCGGTCACTATACCCCCCAGGGGTACCTAGGGTGTGTTCTCCGCGTCACATCGCGCGCCGGGTGCCGGATCGTCGTCACCCACCGTGTCCGACACCGCCGACCAGGGGATCTTCTCCTCGTTCACCCCCGAGCAGAACTCACTTCCGTAACCCTTTGCGCACATCCCGTTGACCTCCGTTACCCGGGGCCCTACCGTTCGCCCTTGGTCTCCACGGTGCGCAGACCGTCGAAAGTATCGAGGAATGGGTGGGATGCGAGGGCCGACGAAGACCTTCCGGCTGGTCGCGACGCTGGTGCTGGGTGCCGTGCTCGCGCTCGGGGGCTGCTCGGACCAGCTGAACAGCGCGCCCGCGCCGGCGCCGACCCGGATCGCGTTCGTCCCGAAGATCGGCGGCATCCCGTACTTCGAGGCGATGGACACCGGCGGGCAGGAAGCCGCGAAGCAGCTGGGCGTCACGTGGTCCATGAGCGCGCCGGCCAGCGTCGACCCGGCCGCCCAGGTGAGCATCCTGCGGGAGCTGATCGCGAAGAAGCCCGACGTCATCGTCGTGGCGCCCAACGACCCCGCCGCGCTGGCCGAGGTCATCGGCGAGGCCCGGGCCAAGGGCATCCACGTGCTGACCTCCGACACCGACGCGCCGGCCACCCGGCGTGAGGTGTTCGTCAACCAGGCCACCGCCAAGGGCATCGGCACCGCGCTCGTCGACGCGCTGATGAAGAAGACCGGCGGCGCCGGCCAGTACGCGATCGTCTCCTGCGGCCCGGCCGCGGCGAACCTCAACGCCTGGATCACGGTCCAGAAGGACTACGCGGCCACGCAGTACCCGAAGGCCCAGCTGGTCGAGACCGTCTACGCGGGCGAGGACCAGGACACCGCGACGAACCTCGCCAAGGAGCTGATGGCCCGCCACCCCGGCCTGACCGGGCTGATCGGCGAGTGCACCACGTCGGCGCCGGGCGTCGCGAAAGCCGTGCGGGACGCGGAAAAGATCGGCCAGGTGTTCACCGTCGGCGTCGGGACGCCGCAGGCGATCAAGCCGTTCCTGCTCGACGGTTCCTGTTCGCAGTCGGTGCTGTGGAACGTCGAGTCGCTCGGCTACCTCACCGCGTGGACGGCCAAGCAGGTCGCCGACGGCAAGCCGCTGCAGCCGGTCAACAAGGTGAGCCTGGAGTTGCCGGCGGTGCGCTTCGACGCCCCGTCGAAGACCGTCCTGCTGGGCGATCCGCTGCTGATCACCGCCGACAACGTCGACCAGTTCAAGTACTAGCGCACCTCGAGGGTGACCGTCGCGGTGCTCGTGGCCGCCGGGAGCCGGGTCGTGTCGACGGCCAGGTACTCGCCGTCGTCCTGACGGCCGTCCGGCAGCGTCTTCGGGCGCAGCGCGTACGGCGGCGCCGCGTTCGTCACGCCGTCGATGCCGAAGTCGTTGTCGTTGCTGATCACGAGCGTGCGGCCGCCGTCGGTGGTCGCGACGCCTTCGACCTTGTCGTGCCCGAAGAAGCCGCCGCTGGGGTCCAGGCCGGTCACCAGCGCGCCGAGGTCGAGGGACAGCTTCTTCGCAACCGGCTTGATGCCGGCGGCGGCCAGGTCCGCGGTCGCCTGCTCGGTGGTGTCCTTGCCGACGTAGGCGTCGATGCTCTTGCCGCCGACGAGCACGCCACCCTTGACTGCGTCGTAGCCCGCCGCGCGCGGGCCGACGTCGGTGGCGCCGGTCAGGTCGATCTCGTACAGCTTCTTGAACGCACCCGGTTGCGGCTTGCCGTCCCGCTCGTCGACCAGGAACCGCGTCGCCGACAGCGCGGTGATCTCGCTGACCGCGGTGCCCGTCGTGGCCGGGTCGTCGAGCAGGTAGAGGTACTCGTGCGTGGCGCGGGTCCGCAGGTCGACGGTGACGATCCGCAGCGTGGTCACGTTTCCCGGCTTCTTCGTCAGGTCCGGCTGCTGCAGCGCCGACTGCATGACGCCGACCAGCGTGCCGCCGTCCGGGGTGAGCGCGAGGCCTTCCATGCCCTTGTTGGGGACGCGGTACTTCAGCTCGCCCGGCAGCGAACCGTCGTACGGCGAAAGGCGTTCGAGCGCCCGGCCGTCGCGGCCGAAGTGCGTGAGGAACGGGCCGTACTCGTCGGACACCCAGAACGTGCCGTCGCGCTGGGCGACGAGACCTTCGGAGTCGTAGCCATTCGCCGACTTCGGCAGGACGTTCCCATTGAGGTCCACAATGGTCTCGCCGGTGTCGGCCAGCGGGCTGACCTGGCCGTTGTACGGCGTGCCGTCGGCCGCGCGCAGCGGGATCGTCTTCTCCAGCACGGCTTTCCCGCCCCGCAGCCGGAACTTCCCGATCGCGGGCGTGAACGCGGGCAGCGGCTCGATCTTGCCGCCGCCGGGCGCGTCGACGTTGGGGCCGCGGTCGGTGAGGCCGTAGAACTCGTCACGGGAGCCGGGTACCGGCGTCAGCGCCGAACCGTAGGCGCCGCCCTTGATCTCGACGCCGCCGATCGTGGCCAGCGGTGGCAGGGCCGTCGGGTAGAGCTTCACCGCGTCGGAAACGGTGTAGGTGAAGGAATCCCGGCCGGTGAAGCCGGGCTCCGGGGTGTAGTGGAAGGTGCCGTCGGCGCCGATCGACACCGTGCCGTGCGCGGCCGGTGTGTGCCGCACCACCGCGGTCGCGGATCGGTCGTTGCCGAGCACCCCGCCGCGCAGGGTCTGTCCCGCGCGGACGCGGTAGTGGTCGTCCTTCGCCCGCGGGCCGTGGTCATGGGCCGCGGCCGGTCCCGCCGCCGCCAGCGGCAGCGCCAGGACCCCGGCCACCAGTGCGATTCGTACCCGCTTCATCCGGTTTCCCTTCCTCCGGCGCGTGGATCGCACCGGAGGAGGAGTCTGAGCGGCCGAAGTGGACAATGCCCGTCTTCGAGAAGGCCGTGGCGTTAACGGTGCCGCCGGCCGTGCGCGGCCGCCGCTCCGCCGCCGAGCACCAGGATCAGCGCGGTCAGTCCCCAGCGGCGTTTCTCCTGGGTGCGCCGCGCGGTGTCCTCGGCAACGGGCTGCGGTTTCTCGGTCGGCCGCGCGTGCCGTGACGTCGTCGGCGGGGGCGGTTCCGGCGCCGACGTCGACGTCCTGGGCCGGACCACGGGCGCCGGCGCTGGGGTCGGAGTCGGTGTCGGAACCGGCGCGGCCGGCTGCTCCACCGG
>NZ_JAAGNB010000009.1:0-18251 GCF_010550475.1 Amycolatopsis sp. SID8362 | reverse complement strand
CGACCCGGCCGCGCCGAAGATCCGCCGCGCGGTCGGCGCCGGGATCCACGGCATGATCCCGCTGCAGGCCGGGCTGATCGCGCGCACCGGCGCGTGGCGCTCGGCGCTGGCCGTCGCCGCCGCGTTCCCGATCGCGCGGGCGCTGAGCCGGAAGGTGTCGCCGACATGAGGTTCGGGTACGGCACCAACGGCTTCGCCAACCACCGCCTCGGCGACGCCCTGCGCGTCCTGTCGGACCTCGGCTACGACGGCGTCGCACTGACCCTCGACCACCAGCACCTCGACCCGTTCGGGCCGGACCTCGCCCGGCACGTCGCGTCGCTGGCGGCCGAGCTGGACCGGCTCGGGCTGGCCGTCGTGATCGAGACCGGCGCGCGGTTCCTGCTGGACCCGTGGCGCAAGCATTCGCCGACGTTCCTCGACCCCGACCGCGCGCGCCGCGTCGAGTTCCTGACCCGGGCCGTGGAGATCGCCGCGGACCTGAACGCCGAGGCGGTTTCGTTCTGGAGCGGGAACAAACCCGCCGACCTGTCCACCGAGGACGCTTGGGCGCACTTGGTCGACGGGTGCGCCGACGTGCTCAAGGCGGCGGACGAGCACGACGTCAAGCTCGGCTTCGAACCGGAGCCGGGGATGCTCGTCGAGGACCTGGACGGGTACTTCGAGCTGGCCCGGCGGCTGGGTGACCCGTCGCGCTTCGGCCTGACGCTGGACATCGGGCACTGCCGGTGCAACGAGTCCGCGTCCGTGCCCGACTGCGTCCGCCGCGCGCTGCCGCGGCTGGTCAACGTGCAGATCGACGACATGCGCCGCGGCACCCACGAGCACCTGGAGTTCGGGCGGGGCGAGATCGACTTCCCGCCGGTGCTGGAAGCGCTGTCGCCGTACTCCGGGCTGGTGGCCGTGGAACTGCCGCGGGACAGCCACGCGGCGCCGCGGATCGCCCGCGAGTCCCTCGAATTCCTGCGGAAGGCGGTGGCGGCGTGAACGCCTGGCTGGACAAGGCACTGCACGACGTCGCCGCCGACGCGACGGTCCTGCGCACGGTGTTCCCGGGCGTCGGCCGCCGGGTGGGCCGGGGCCCGTCGGACGTTCCGGGGTGGACGGTCGACGACGTGGCCCGCGTGGAACTGCTCAAGGCCGCACCCGGCGCGGCCGCCGAGATGCCGGACCTCTACCGCTACGGCGACGCCGCCGAGAAACGAGCCGTCCTCCGTGGACTGTCCGTCGTGGACACCGGCGACGCCGGGCTCGACCTGGTCGCGGATGCCTTGCGCACCAACGACACCCGCCTGGTGACCGCCGCGATGGGGGAGTACGCCGCCACGCACCTCGACGACGCCGCGTACCGCCACGGCGTCCTCAAGTGCGTGTTCATGGGCATTCCCCTGGCCGACATCGCCGGGCTCGACCGCCGGACCGACGAGGAGCTGCTGCGCATGATGCGGTCCTTCGCCGCCGAGCGCACCGCCGCGGGCCGCGACGTCCCCGCCGACCTCCTCCCGCTGCTGACCGAACAGGACGCCTGATGCGCATCTTCGACCCGCACATCCACATGAGCTCCCGGACCACCGACGACTACGCGGCGATGCACGCGGCCGGCGTCCGCGCGCTCGTCGAGCCGGCGTTCTGGCTGGGCCAGCCCCGCACGAACGTCGGCAGCTTCACCGACTACTTCGACGCACTGGTCGGCTGGGAGCCGTTCCGCGCGAGCCAGTACGGCATCGCGCACCACTGCACGATCGCGTTGAACCCCAAGGAAGCCAACGACCCGCGCTGCGCTCCGGTGCTCGACCTCCTGCCGCGCTACCTGGAGAAGGACGGCGTGGTCGCGGTCGGCGAGATCGGCTACGACTCGATGACCGCCGAGGAGGACAAGGCGTTCGCCGCGCAGCTCGCGCTGGCCATCGACCACGACCTCCCGGCGATGGTGCACACCCCGCACCGCGACAAGGCCGCCGGGACCGAGCGCAGCATCGCCGTCGTCCGCGAGTCGGGGATCGCGCCGGAACGCGTGGTGCTGGACCACCTCAACGAGGTCACCGTCGCGATGGTCAAGGAATCCGGGTCCTGGATGGGGTTCTCGATCTACCCGGACACCAAAATGGACGAAGAGCGGATGGTCGCGATCCTCCGCGAATACGGCACCGAGCGCGTGCTGGTGAACTCCGCGGCGGACTGGGGCAAGAGCGACCCGCTCAAGACCCGCAAGACCGGCGACGCGATGCTGGCCGCCGGGTTCAGCGAGGACGACGTCGATCAGGTGCTGTGGCGCAACCCCGTCGAGTTCTACGGCCAGAGCGGGCGGCTGTCACTGGAATCCGGCACCGCGGCCGCCGAGTTCGCGGGCAACTCCATCCTGCGGGGGGCGCGCAAGTGAGGTTCCGGCACCGCGACGGCTCGCTCGTCCACCTCGCCTACTGCACCAACGTGCACCAGGCCGAGGACCTCGACGGCGTGCTCGCCCAGCTGGCCCGCTTCGGCGAGCCGGTCCGCGAACGCCTCGGCGTGAGCCGGCTCGGGCTCGGCCTGTGGCTGGCCCGGCCGGTCGCGGCCGAACTGGTCGCCGACCCCGCCGCAGTCGCCCGGCTGCGCGGTGAGCTGGCCACGCGCGGCCTGGAGGTCGTCACCTTCAACGGGTTCCCGTACCAGGGGTTCCACGACCCGGTCGTCAAGCACAAGGTGTACCGGCCGGACTGGTCGACGCCCGAGCGCACGCAGTACACCTTGGACCTGGCGAAGCTGCTGGCCGAGCTGCTGCCCGACGACGCGGCCCGGGGCAGCGTCTCGACGTTGCCGCTCGGCTGGCGCACGGAATGGCAGGACGACCGCGGTCAGCTCGAGCTGCTGGCCAAGGGACTGGCGGCGCAGCGGCGTCCGGTGCGGGTGGCATTCGAACCCGAACCCGGGTGCGTCATCGAGACGACCGCGCAGGCCGCGTCGCTGCTGTCCGATGTGGACACCGACTGGCTCGGTGTCTGCCTCGACACGTGCCACCTCGCCGTGGGCTTCGAGGACCCGGCCGCCGCGCTGGGACGGCTGGAAGCGGCCGGGCTGGACGTCGTCAAACTGCAGGCGTCGGCGGCCCTCGAAGCCGCTGCGCCGAAGGATCCCGCGACGCGCCGGGCGCTGGAGTCCTTTGTGGAACCCCGGTTCCTGCACCAGAGCAACGAAGGCGCCCCGCCGGGAGCCGACGACCTCGATCTGGCGCTCGCGGGCGGGCTCCCGGGCGAGGCGCCGTGGCGCGTGCACTTCCACGTGCCGCTGCACGCCGACCCGGCGCCGCCGCTGACGTCGACCCGGCCGGTGCTGGCCGCGACGCTGGCCGAGCTGTTCGGCGGCGCCACCGCGCGCACCGACCACGTCGAGGTCGAGACCTACACCTGGCAGGTGCTCCCGGACGCACCCGCCGACGACGCCGGGCTGGTCGCGGGCATCGCGGCCGAGCTGGACTGGACCCGGCGTTCCCTGATCGAACTAGGCTTGGAAGAGGTTTCCGAATGAGCTTGCTGGTCCTCGACGTCGTCGGGCTGACCCCGCGGCTGCTGCCGCACATGCCCAACCTGCGCAAGATGGCCGAGCCCGGCTTCACGGCGCAGCTCGACACCGTCTTCCCGGCCGTGACGTGCTCGGTGCAGTCGACGTTCCTCACCGGCCTGCAGCCCGCCGAACACGGAATCGTCGGCAACGGCTGGTACTTCCGCGACCTCGGCGAGATCTTCCTCTGGCGCCAGCACAACAAACTGGTGCAGGGCGACAAGTTCTGGGACGCCGCCCGCCGTGCGCAGGCCGGGCACCGCGTCGCCAACGTCTGCTGGTGGTACGCGATGGGCATGGACGTCGACCTGACCGTGACCCCGCGGCCGATCTACCACGCCGACGGCAAGAAGTCCCCGGACGCCTACACCTACCCGCCGCAGCTGCACGACCGCCTGGTCGGCGACCTCGGCGAATTCCCGCTGTTCACCTACTGGGGCCCGACCGCGGCGATCACGTCGTCGAAGTGGATCATCGCCGCGGCGCAGAAGATCATGGCCGAGGACAAGCCGGACACCACGCTCGTCTACATCCCGCACCTGGACTACGACCTGCAGCGCTTCGGCCCGGACGCGCCGCAGGCCGCGGCGGCCGCGCGCGAGATCGACACGGCGTTGAAGCCGCTGCTGGACTTCGCGGCCGCAGGCGGGCACACCGTCGTCGCGCTCTCGGAGTACGGCATCACCAACGCGAGCCGCCCGGTCGACATCAACCGGGCGCTGCGCCGCGAGGGCCTGCTCAACGTCTACGTCCAGGCGGGCATGGAGTACCTGGACCCGTGGACGTCCCGGGCGTTCGCGGTGGCCGACCACCAGGTCGCGCACGTCTACGTCGCCGACCCGGCGGACATCCCGCGCGTGCGGGACATCGTCGCCGGACTGTCCGGAGTGGACGTCGTGCTGGATCGCGAAGGCCAGGCGTCGATCGGGATCAACCACGAGCGCGCGGGCGAGCTGGTCGCGATCGCCGACCCGGACGCCTGGTTCACGTACTACTACTGGCTGAGCGACGACCGCGCGCCGGACTTCGCGAAGACCGTCGAGATCCACCGCAAGCCCGGCTACGACCCGGCCGAGCTGTTCTTCGACCCGAACGACCCGGCGGTGAAGCTGAAGGCGGCGTCGGCTTTGGCCCGCAAGAAGCTCGGCCTGCGGTACTCGATGCAGGTCGTCCCGCTCGACCCGGCGCCGGTGCGCGGTAGCCACGGCCGGCTGCCCGACGCGCCCGAGGACGGACCCGTGCTGCTGTGCTCGGATCCTTCGCTCGCGCGCGAAAAGATCCACGCCACCGAAGTCAAGGAACTGCTGCTCACGGCTATCCGCACCGAGTAGGACGCACCCAGGAGGTCAGACATGGCACGACCGTTGACGTTGTTCACCGGGCAGTGGGCCGATCTGCCGTTCGAGGAGGTGTGCGAGCTGGCGAGCGGATGGGGTTACGAAGGCCTCGAAATCGCCTGCTGGGGTGACCACTTCGAAGTGGATCGCGCGCTGGCCGAAGACGGGTACGTCCCGGCGAAGCTGGCGACGCTGGCCAAGTACGACCTCAAGGTGTGGGCCATCTCGAACCACCTGGTGGGCCAGGCCGTCTGCGACCACCCGATCGACGAGCGGCACGAAGCCATCCTGCCCGCCCGGATCTGGGGCGACGGCGAACCCGAGGGCGTCCGGCAGCGGGCGGCGGCCGAAATGCAGGCCACCGCCCGCGCCGCGGCGAAGCTCGGCGTGTCCACTGTGGTCGGTTTCACCGGCTCGTCGATCTGGCACACGGTGGCGATGTTCCCGCCGGTGCCGCCGTCGATGATCGAGCGCGGGTACGCCGACTTCGCCACGCGCTGGAACCCGATCCTGGACGTCTTCGACGAGGTCGGCGTCCGCTTCGCCCACGAGGTGCACCCGAGTGAAATCGCGTACGACTACTGGAGCACCGTCCGGACGCTGGAGGCGATCGGCCACCGCCCGGCGTTCGGGCTGAACTTCGACCCGTCGCACTTCGTCTGGCAGGACCTCGACCCGGCCGGGTTCCTGTGGGATTTCAAGGACCGCATCTACCACGTCGACTGCAAGGAGGCCCGCAAGCAGCTCAACGGCCGCAACGGGCGGATGGGTTCGCACCTGCCGTGGGCGGATCCGCGCCGCGGCTGGGACTTCGTCTCGACCGGCCACGGCGACGTCCCCTGGGAGGACGTCTTCCGGATGCTCAACGCCATCGGCTACGACGGCCCGATCTCCATCGAGTGGGAGGACGCGGGCATGGACCGGCTCATCGGCGCCCCGGAAGCGCTGGAGTTCGTCCGCAAGCTCAACTTCACCCCGCCCACGGCGGCGTTCGACGCCGCTTTCTCCTCGAAGTAGCGCTTCTGTTCAACGGGTGACCGCCAGCCCCGTCGGAAGGTGATCGAAACCGGCTTCGCGCCACACCGGGGCGAAGCACGCTCAAAATCAGGAAGGATCCACATGTCTCCGTCCCCACCGAAGTGGGCGAGGCTGTTCGGCACCGCGCTGCTGGGCGCCGGCCTCCTGCTCACCCTCGACACCCCGGCCCGCGCGGACCTCCCGCCCGCGGACTACCAGCAGGTCGCGCTCGCCACCGGCGCGGCCGAGCTGGGCGGCGAGGCGATGTCGCTCGCCGTGCTGCCCGACCGCTCGGTCGTGCACACCTCCCGCGACGGCACCGTCCGCGTCACCACCGCGGCCGGCGCGACGTCGATCGCGGGCAAGCTGAACGTCTACACGCACGACGAAGAAGGCCTCCAGGGCGTCGCGGCCGACCCCGGCTTCGCCACGAACCGGTTCGTCTGGCTGTACTACTCGCCACGGCTGTCCACACCGGACGGTGACGCGCCCACCGACGGCACCGAGGCGGACTTCGCGCCGTACAAGGGTGAGCTGCACCTGTCGCGGTTCGTCCTGAAGGCCGACAACACGCTCGACCTGGCCAGCGAGAAGGTCGTGCTGAAGGTGGCCAACGACCGCGGGCAGTGCTGCCACGTCGGCGGGGACATCGACTTCGACGCCGCGGGCAACCTGTACCTGACCACCGGCGACGACACGAACCCGTTCTCCTCCGACAGCTACTCGCCGATCGACGAACGGACCACGCGCAACCCGCAGTTCGACGCGCAGCGCTCGTCCGCCAACACGAACGACCTGCGTGGCAAGCTGCTGCGGATCCACCCGCAGGCCGACGGGACGTACACGATCCCGGCCGGCAACCTCTTCGCACCGGGGACCGCGAGCACGCGGCCGGAGATCTACGCGATGGGCTTCCGCAACCCGTTCCGGATGAGTGTCGACAAGCCGACCGGGGTCGTCTACCTCGGCGACTACGGCCCGGACGCCGGCGTCACCAACCCCGACCGCGGGCCGCAGGGCCAGGTCGAGTTCGACCGGATCACCGGGCCGGGCAACTTCGGCTGGCCGTACTGCACCGGGTCGAACACCACGACCGAGACGTACAACCACTACACATTCCCGAGTGGACCGTCGGGTGCGAAGTACGACTGCGCGGGCGGTCCGACGAACTCGTCGTTCCGCAACACCGGGCTGGCCAAGCTGCCGGTGCCGAAGCCCGCGTGGATCAAGTACGCGGGCGACGAAGGCTCGCCGCCGGAGTTCGGCAGCGGCTCGGAGTCGCCGATGGGCGGACCGGTCTACCGGTACGACGCGGCTTCGACGTCCACGGTCAAGTTCCCGCAGTCCTTGGACGGCAAGTACTTCGCGGGCGAGTACGGTCGCAAGTGGATCAAGGCGGTCACCGTCAACGCCGACGGGACGCGCGGGGCGATCGAGGACTTCCCGTGGACCGGCACGCAGGTGATGGACATGGCGTTCGGCCCGGACGGCGCCCTGTACGTCCTCGACTACGGCACCGGCAGCGACAACCAGGCGCTGTACCGGATCGAGTACCTCGCGGGCACGAACCGCAACCCGGTGGCGAAAGCCGCGGCCGACAAGACGTCCGGGCCGAACCCGTTGACCGTCAACTTCTCTTCGGCGGGGAGCGCCGACCCCGAGGGCGGGGCGCTGACCTACCGCTGGGACTTCGGCGACGGCTCGTCGTCGACGGCGGCGAACCCGGCGCACACCTACACGACCAACGGCACGTACTCCCCGACGGTGACGGTGTCCGATCCGGAAGGGCTGACGGGCACGGCGAGTCTCGTCGTGACGGTCGGGAACACGGCGCCCACTGTTGCGCTGGGGTCTCCTGTGGACGGTCAGTTGTTCTCCTTCGGTGACACCGTGCCGTTCCAGGTGACCGGCAGCGATCCGGAAGACGGGCCGCTGGACTGCTCGAAGGTCAAGGTCACGTACCTGCTCGGCCACGACAGCCACGAGCACCAGATCACGCAGGCGACCGGGTGTTCGGGCTCGATCGCGGTCCCGGTCGACGGCGAGCACGACGCCGCCGCGAACATCTACGGCGTCTTCGACGCGCAGTACACCGACAAGGGCGGGCTGACGTCGCACAGCGTCCGGAAGCTGCAGCCGCGGCACCGCCAGGGCGAGCACTTCTCGGCGCAGTCGGGGATCCAGCTCGCCGACCACGGCGCCGCGGAGGGCGGCCGGACGGTCGGGTACACCGACGACGGCGACTGGATCTCGTTCACGCCGTACGCGCTGGGCAACGCCACCTCGATCACCGCGCGGGTGTCGTCGGGCGGCCCGGGCGGCACGCTGGAGGTGCGCGCGGGTTCGCCGACCGGCACCCTGCTCGGGTCGGCGGCCGTCGCCAACACCGGGAACTGGGACACGTTCGCCGACGTCACGGCGAACCTGGCCGCCCAGCCGGCCGGGACGACGACGCTGTACCTCGTGTTCAAGGGCGTGACGGGGCAGGGAAACCTGTTCGACCTGGACGCGTTCACGTTCACCACCGCCGCTCCCGCGATCGAGGGCGAGTCGTTCACGTCCGGTTCCGGCGTCCAGATCGCGCCGCACGCCGGCGCGAGCGGCGGCAACACCCTGGGTTACATCGAGAACGGCGACTGGGCCGGGTACGCGTCGGTGATCACGGCGGGCGCCCGGTCCTTCACCGTGCGGATTTCGTCGGCAGGCGCGGGCGGGACGATCGAGATCCGCTCGGGTTCGGCCACCGGGACGCTGCTGGGGTCGGTGGCCGTGCCGGCGACCGGCGGCTGGGAGACGTTCCAGAACGTGACGACGTCGGTGTCGAGCGGCTCGGGAGCGTTGTTCCTGGTGTTCCGGGGCGGTTCCGGCTCCCTCTTCGACGTGGATTCCTTTACGCTGGGCGGTATGCCGACCCAGGTGGATCCGTCCTACGACGTACTGGTCTTCTCCAAGACGGCGGGCTTCCGCCACGATTCGATCCCGGCGGGCATCCAGGCCATTCGCGAACTGGGTGCGGCGCAAGGATTCAACGTGACGGCGACCGAGGACGCGTCGGTGTTCACTTCGCTGTCCTCTTACGAAGCCGTGGTATTCCTTTCGACGACCGGCGATGTCCTGGACGCCACGCAGCAAGCGGCATTCCAGTCCTATGTGGAAGGAGGCGGCGGCTACGTCGGCATCCACGCGGCGGCGGACACGGAGTACGACTGGCCGTGGTACGGCCAATTGGTCGGTGCGTGGTTCAAGAGCCATCCGGCGATCCAGCAGGCCCGCTTCGTGACGGAGGACAACACCCACCCGGCGACGGCGGGCCTGCCCGCGGTGTGGACGCGGACGGACGAGCTGTACAACTACCGGACGAACCCGCGGGGCAGCGTGCACGTGCTGCAGACGCTGGACGAGTCCAGCTACACGGGCGGCGAGATGGGTGCGGACCACCCGATCACGTGGTGTCACCCGCAGGGCAGCGGCCGGGCGTTCTACACGGGACTCGGCCACACGATCGAGTCCTATTCGGACCCGGTGTTCCGGGCGTCCTTGCTGGGCGCGATCCGTTATGCGGCTGGTGTTGCTCCGGCTTCGTGCGGGACGTCGTCGTCCACTGTGGAAGGTGAGTCGTTCACGTCGAGTTCGGGGGTTCAGGCCGCATCCCACGCCCCGGCAAGCGGCGGCCAGACCCTGGGCTACATCGAGGACGGCGATTGGGCGGGGTACGCGTCGGTGAGCACTTCAGGTATCACGCGGTTCAGTGCCGTGGTGTCGTCGGCTGGCGCGGGTGGCACGATCGAGATCCGCTCCGGTTCGGCTACGGGTGAGTTACTGGGGACGGTGACGGTGCCTGTTACGGGGAGCTGGGAGACGTTCCAGACGGTCTCGACCACGGTCACGTCGGGTACGGGGCCGCTTCACCTGGTCTTCCGAGGTGGGGCGGGGTCGCTGTTCGACATCGACACCCTGACGGTGTCATGAGTCCGGGAAGGTGACGCGGGGCTCGGCGGGCGAGTGGACCCGGACGTGGCCCCAGTCTCCGGTGATGTCGTAGCACCCGTGTTGGTAGCGGAAGCTGTCGATGTTGCCGAGGTCTTCCTCGCCGGAGGCGTCCCGGTAGGTCTGTGAAGACCGAGAGACCCACTCGACCTTCTGGACACCGGCGATGGTCAGCACGGCATCGGCGTAGCAATACTGTTCACCCACCCGTGGCTCGTGGTAACGGGGGTGTGCGCCGGTGAGGACGAGGTCCAGCGTAAAGGCGAGGGAGTCCGGCGTCTCGCGGATGCCGAGGACGTAACTGTCCTCCAGCCGGACGTGCGTCAAGTCGGTAAAGGTCCTCATGCGACAAGCATGCCGTTAAGGCCACCTTACGGGCGTCAGACGCCCGTAAGGTGGCCTTAACGGCATTGGGCTCAGCGCACGCCGAGCAGGTGCTCCAGCGCCAGCTGGTTCAGGCGCGTGAAGTGGTACCCGCGCTCGGCCGCCGCGTCCAGGTCGAAGTCGTCGTTCAACACGTCGTCGAACGTCTCGCCCGGGGCCAGCGTCGGCGTCGACAGGTCCGGCACCCGCGAAGCCGCCAACGCCTCGGCCACCTCGGGGTCGGACCGGAACTTCGCCGCCTTCTCCTTCAGGATCAGGTAAGTCCGCATGTTCGCCGCCGCCGAGACCCAGACGTCCGAGGGGTCTTCCGTCCGCAGCGGCTTGTAGTCGAAGTGCCGCGGACCTTCGTACCCGCCGTTCTCCAGCAGGTCCACCAGGAAGAACGCGCTCTTCACGTCACCGTGGCCGAAGATCAGGTCCTGGTCGTACTTCGGGCCGTGCTGGCCGTTCAGGTCGATGTGGAACAGCTTGCCCTGCCACAGTGCCTGCGCGATGCCGTGCACGAAGTTCAGGCCCGCCATCTGCTCGTGCCCGACCTCCGGGTTCAGCCCGAACATCTCCGGCCGCGCCAGCTGGGAGATGAAGCCCAGTGCGTGGCCGATCGTCGGGAGCAGGATGTCGCCGCGGGGCTCGTTCGGCTTCGGCTCCAGTGCGAACCGCAGCGAGTAGCCCTTCTCCACGACGTAGTCCGCCAGCAGGTCGAGGCCCTCCTTGTAGCGGGCCAGCGCCGCGCGGACGTCCTTCGCGCCGTCGGACTCCGCGCCCTCGCGGCCGCCCCACACGACGTACGTCTCCGCGCCGAGCTCGGCCGCCAGGTCGATGTTGCGGCGGACCTTGCGCAGCGCGTAGCGGCGGACGTCGCGGTCGTTGCTGGTCAGGCCACCGTCCTTGAACACCGGGTGGGTGAACAGGTTCGTCGTCGCCATCGGCACCTTCAGGCCGGTCTCGGCCAGCGCCTTGCGGAACGCCTCGATCGCCTTGTCGCGGTCCGGCTCGGTGGCCAGCAGGTCGTCGTCGTGGAAGGTCACGCCGTACGCGCCCAGCTCCGCCAGCCGGTGGACGGTCTCCACCGGGTCCAGCGGCGGCCGCGTCGCGACCCCGAACGGGTCGTTCGCGGGCCAGCCCACGGTCCAGAGGCCGAAGGTGAACTTGTCGGCCGGCCGGGGGGCGTAGTCGCTCATGACGATCCCTTCATTTAGTTCACGATGTAGACTAAATATGCGCCGCAGGGGTCCCGGGCGTCAAGAGGGCCGGTTAAAGTGCACAGCAGGGAGGGACACGATGACCCAGGCCGTGCGGCACGAGGAGATGCGCGCCCGCAACCTCGAGGTCGTGCTGGGCGCGGTCCACCGCGGCGGCGCGCTCACCCGCGCCGCGCTCGCCGAGGTCACCGGCCTGACCAAGTCGACCGTGAGCAAGCTGGTCGGCGACCTGGTCGACGCGGGGCTGCTCGCCGAAACCGGGCCGGCCCGGGCGGGCGAACGCGGCCGCCCCGGCGTGGAAGTCGTGCTCAGCGGGGCGCGCGTGGCGTCGCTCGGGCTCGAGATCAACGTCGACTACCTCGCCGTGCGCGTGCTCGACCTCACCGGCGACGTCCGGTTCGCCGCCCGCCGCGAGCGCGACAACCGCGGCTCGAGGCCGAAGAAGGTCCTGGGGGAGCTGCAGGCGCTCGCCACCGAGGCGCTCGCCGAGGCCCACCGGCTCGGCCTCGAGGTCGCGGGCGCGGTGCTCGCGGTGTCCGGCCCGGTCGGCGACGGCGTGCTCTTCAGCGCCCCCAACCTCGGCTGGCAGGACGTCCGCCCGGCCGACCTGCTGCGCCTGCCGATCCCGGTCGAGCTGGACAACGAAGCGAACCTCGCGGCCCTCGGCGAGCTCTGGTACGGCGACGGCGAACGCGACTTCCTCTACGTCTCCGGCGAAGTCGGCATCGGCGCCGGCCTGGTCGTCGACGGCACGCTGTTCGCCGGCGCCCGCGGCCTGGCCGGCGAGCTGGGCCACGTCGTCGTCGCACCCCAGGGGCCGCTCTGCCGCTGCGGCGGGAACGGCTGCCTGGAGACCTTCGCGGGCCAGGAAGCGTTGCTGGCGGCCGGAAACGCGTCGGCGCTCCCCGCGTTCCTGACGGCGCTGGCGGACGGCGACCGCGCGGCGCGGGAAGCGTGCGAGGCCGCCGGGAAGGCTCTCGGCGTCGCCCTGACGTCGGCGGTGAACCTGCTCGACCTCGACCGCATCGTGCTGGGCGGGGTGTTCACGCAGCTGTACCCGTGGCTGTCCGGCCCGGTGTCGGAGGTGCTGACCACCCGCCTCGGCGGCCTCCGCGGCGCGCCACCGGTGCTGACGGCGTCACGCCTGGGTGGTGACGCCGCGACGCTCGGGGCGGCGGGCCGGGTCGTGCACCGCGTGCTCGCCGATCCGGCGCCGTTCGTCAGCCGGGCTCAGGAAGCGTAAGCGCCCGCGGTGGTGCCGCCGCCCGGACGACGTGAATGACTCATTCATGTCGCCAGACGACATGAATGAGTCATTCACTACATCGCCGCGCGCTCCCCGGCAAAGCGAAAACCGCCCCGGGCGAACCCGGGGCGGCTTCCGTTGAGCGGGACTAGCTCACCGCGTTGATCAGCACCAGCGAGGAGCCGACCGTGACACCGGTGTCGGTCTGTACGGTCAGCTGACCGCGCAGGGTGCGGCCCGCCGCCGGGGCCGCCGTGGCGGTCACCGTCGCCGGCACCGTCCACGTGCTGCCCGACGCGTGCGCCGCGTTGGCGTCGGTCACCGCGACCGAACCGAAGCCCGGGTTGGTGAAGACGTCGAGGTAGTCGAACTCGGTCGTGCCCGACGGCACCGCGTACCCGTCGACCAGCGCGACCCAGACGCCCGCGGCCGGGTTGGCCACGGTCACCGACTCCTCGGAGTCACCGTCCGCGCTGACCGCCGCCTGCACGCAGGAGCCGGTCGTGCAGTTGTACAGCACCAGGTCCAGGTCGGCGCCGACGTCGGACGTCTTGCCGATCGTGGCCGTCAGCGACGTCGAGCCCGGCGTCACCGCGATCTGGTACTGCTGCTGCACGCCCTCGGCGATCGACGGCCGCGACACCTTCGCGCTGCCCAGCGTGGCGCCGTTCAGCTTGCCGGTGAACCCGCCGAGCGTGTTCGTCACGGTGTACGACCGCGCGATCGGCGTGTTCAGCGTGGCCGAAGCGATCGTGTCCGGGTTCGGCGCGATGGCCGTGCCCAGCACCGAAGCCGACAGCTTGTACGCCGCGTCGGCCACGTCGGACGTCCGGCGCGCCTCGACGACGATCTCCCACACGCCCGGGAGCGGGTTGGCGATCGTGCGGCTGGTCGGCGTGCCACCGGGGCAGCCGGCACCCGCGTCGGGGAGGTAGCAGTACGTCGTGGACGTGCTCGCCTCGGCCGGGACACCGGTCGGGTCGTAGCGCAGGAACCGCACCTGGCCCTTGCCCGGCGCGCCGGCGCCGGCGTCCAGGTCCACCTTCAGCGCGCTGGCGCCCTGGGGCACCCGCACGAAGTAGCTGGTCGCCTGGTTGCGGGCGATCTTGCCGGCCACGTCGACCTGGAAACCCTTGTCGGCGGTGAACTCCTGTGGCGCGAAGACCGTGTTGAGGGTCTGCACGTCGATGCCGACGGTCAGCGGGTTGTCCAGGTACAGCAGCGCCGAGTGGGCGCCCGCGGTCTTCGGGTTCACCTTGACGTCGAACTTCACCGGCGTGTTCAGCGGCAGGACCACCGTCGACGCCGAGGAGAACGTCCCGTCGTTCCCGGTCCACCGCGCGAAGTACGGCACGGGGTGCGCCGAGCCCGTGGTGCGGGTGATCGTGTAGGTGCGGGTGTAGGCCTTGCCCGTGGTCACGCCTTCGCGGTCGTGGATGCCCACGCCCGTGTTCGGCGTCGCCAGCAGGTTCGACAGCGCCGTGTGCACCTCGACCGACGTCGAAACGGCGTCCGGCTTCGGGTTCAGCGACAGCGCGACGAACGCGGCCGGGACGTTGAACAGCCCCGCGCCCTGGGCGTACGCGCTGATGCCCGGCACGAACCGCGCCGTCGACTTGATCGCCGCGCGCAGCTGAGCCACCGGCGGCCGCTGGCCCTGGTGCGTCGCCTTGTACGCGCTCACCAGCAGGGCCGCCGCGCCGGTCGCCTGCGGCGCCGCCATCGACGTGCCCTGCAGCATGGCGTAACCGGCGGGCAGGGAGTACGTCCCGGCCACCGGGCTCCCCGCCGTCCAGCGCGGAACGGTGGCGATCGCCGCGCCGGGCGCGATGATGTCCGGCTTGAAGCCGCCGTCCTCACGCGGGCCGCGCGAGGAGAACGGGTGCAGCGACTCGGCGTTCGCGGTGACCGAGCCGTAGTTCGACAGCCAGGTCTCCTTGGTGATGTACGAGCCGACCGAGATCGCGTCCGTTGCCACCGACGGGTCGCCGACGGTGTTCGCCCCGGCGCCGCTGTTGCCCGCCGAGATGAAGATCTGGACGTTGTACTCGGCGATCGTGCGGTTGTAGAGCTCCGCGCGGGCGTTGTTGCCGTCGTTGAGCGCCGGCAGGCCGCCGATCGAGATGTTGATGACGTCGGCGCCGTGGCTGGCCGCGTAGACGACGCCGTCGATCAGGCCGGACGAGGTGCACGCGCTGCCGGTGAGGCAGACCTTGACCGCCAGCACCTTCGCGCCGGGGGCCGCACCGTCCATCTTGCCGCCGAAGAGGTCGTTGCCGGTCGCGATGCCCGCGACGTGCGAACCGTGCTCGGCGCCGGCGATGCCGATGCCGACGTAGCCCGGCTTGTCGGTCTGGACCACGAACGCCATCCGCTCGGCGATGTCCGTGGCCGGGTTGTCGGTGCCGAAGAAGCCGACGTCGTACTTCTTGGCGTAGTCGGTCATCGGCTTCTCGTCGGTGAAGTCGCCGTTGCCGTTGAGGTCGACCCGGACCTCCTTGGTCGCCGGGTCGAGCAGCACGCCCCACGAGTCGGCGCGGTCGCCGTCGCGGTTGATGTCACCGCCGGTTTCGCTGTCCGCGCCGCCCAGGTCGCCCGCGGTCTCGCCGAACACGCCGAAGGTGTACGGGCCGCCGGTCGCCGGGGCCGTCCAGCTCTTGCCGTTCGCGGTGAAGGTGCCGGTGTAGGTCTGCGTGGACTGCTTGACCCAGGTGCCGTCACCGGAGTTGGTGGCGTTGGCGTTGTACCAGTCGACGATCTTGCGTTCGCCGTGGCTGGTGGTGGCCAGCGCGGGGGAGTCGAGGTCGACGCCGGAGTCGAGCACCGCGACCGTGGTGTCCTTGCCGTCCCAGTTGGGCAGGACCTGGCCGAACTGCGCCGCGTAGGTGTCCCCGGTCGGCAGGTACGGGTTGACGCGCGGGGTGTCCTTGCCCGGGGCCGGCTGCGGCAGCGGGGTGGTCGCGCCGTCGGGCTTCGGGTCGTCGCGCATGATCAGGCCGTCGACGTCGACGGCGTTCACGGACTTGAGCTTCGCGGCCTTCTCGGCCTTGTCCGTGGGGACGGTGACCTTGACGTAGTCGAGCTTGGTGTCGGTGGACTGGACGACGCCGCCGAGGGCCTTGAGCTCGTTCACGGCGGCACCGGTCTGGCCCTTTTCCGCCGCGATCAGCAGCGTGACGTCGGGCTTGCCGGCCTTCTCGGCCTCGGCGACGAGCGCGCGGTCGTGCTCGTCGAGGGTCTTGCCGTCGGCCGCGCCCGAGGTGGGCGGGGCCGGCTGGGCGGACGCCACGGGAACGGCGACGCCGAGGACGGAGGCGCCGAGTGCGGTGGCGAGGACGGTGATCCCGGCCCGCCGTCTCCAGCGCGATCTGTGCTGTGTCACTGAAACGACCCTTCGTGAAGATGTGCGTCCGAGCAGTACACCGTGTGGGATCTTCGTCAGCAATAAGACAGTTAGCCCAAAGACCGCAATTGGTTGCGAGCCGAATGGCCTAACCGGCTGACCGGTTAGGCGGTAACCCGAAGCCGCACTTTCACGTGAAAGTGCGGCCTTGCTATACGTGCGTATAGGGGACTACATTTACGTGTAGTCGGCTACACGTACGTATAGGACGGGCATGAGCACCGAAGACCTCACCGCGCGGGCCCGGATCCGCGACGCCGCCATCCGGCTGTTCACCGCCCGCGGCATGGAAAAGACGTCGATCCTGGACATCGCCGAGGAAGCCGGGGTGTCGGGTGGGCTCATCCGCCACCACTTCGGCTCGAAGGACGGCCTGCGCGAGGCCTGCGACGCCCACGTCTTCGACGAGCTGCTCAAGTTCAAGGAGGACGTGCTGGCGAAGGGGGCCGCGAACCCGGGGTTCCTCCCGTCGTTCGACGCCCGCCAGCTGCTGTACCGCCGGTACCTGGGTCGCGCGCTGATCGACGGCTCCGAAGCCGCGGCCGCCCAGTTCACCGAGATCGTCGACGGCACCGAGCGCTACTTCCGCGAGCAGGGCATGGAAATGCCCGACCCGCGGGGCGTCGCCGCCGCGCTCGCCGCGATGACCGGCGGGCTGATGATCCTGCAGGACCACGTCGCCCGCGTGCTCGGCGAGGAGCCGGGCACGCACGAGGCGATGCTGCGCATGTCCCTGGCCGCCGGGCACCTGTTCCTCAACCCGCTCGGCGACGGCGAAACCCTCGAAAAGGCCCGCGAAGCGCTGGCCGCCTACGAACGGAAGGGATGACGATGGCCGAAGCGATCACCGCCGACGGCCTCACCAAGGCGTTCGGCCGGACGAGGGCCCTCGACGGGCTCGACCTGACCGTCCGCACCGGCGAGGTGCACGGCTTCCTCGGGCCCAACGGCGCCGGCAAGACCACGACGATCCGCGTCCTGCTGGGGCTGATGCGCGCCGACGGCGGCCGCGCCACCCTGCTCGGCGGCGACCCGTGGGCCGACGCGACGCGGCTGCACCGGCGGCTCGCGTACGTGCCGGGCGACGTCACCCTCTGGCCCAACCTCACCGGGGGCGAGGTCATCGACCTGCTCGGCCGGCTGCGCGGCGGTCTCGACGCCAAGCGGCGCGCGGAGCTGGTCGAGCGGTTCGACCTCGACCCGCGCAAGAAGGGCCGGACGTACTCGAAGGGCAACCGGCAGAAGGTCGCGCTCGTCGCGGCGCTGGCGTCCGACGTGGAGCTGCTGGTCTTCGACGAGCCGACGTCCGGGCTCGACCCGCTGATGGAGGAGGCGTTCCGGCAGGTCGTCGAGGAGGAGCGGGCCCGCGGCGACCGGACGGTGCTGCTCTCTTCGCACATCCTGTCCGAGGTCGAGGCGCTGTGCGACCGCGTCACGATCATCCGGGCCGGCCGCACGGTCGAGTCGGGCACCCTCGACGAGCTGCGGCACCTCGGCCGGATCACGATCGACGCGTCGCTCGCGCACGTGCCGGCGGACCTGGGGTCGCTGCCGGGCGTCCACGACCTGGGCACGTACGGCTCGCACGTCCACCTGTCGGTCGACCAGCCCGCGCTGGACGACGTGATGCGGCACCTGGCCGGAGCCGGACTGCGGAACCTGGTCAGCCGCCCGCCGACGCTCGAGGAGCTGTTCCTCCGCCACTACGAGCCGGCGCGATGACCGGGACCTTCGCGCTGCTGCGCCTGGTGCTGCGCCGCGACCGCCTGCTGCTGCCGCTGTGGATCATCGTCTTGACGGCGGCGCCGATGGGGTACCTGTCCTCGATCGAGGCTGCGTACCCGGACGCGGCTTCGCGACAGCACTTCTACGACCTCAACGCGTCGAGTGCGATGTTCGTCGTCCGCAACGGCCCGCTCTACGGCTCCTCGGTGGGGAACCTGCTGGCGTGGCAGTGCGGGTTCGTCCCGGTCGTGGCCGGGCTGATCGCGCTGCTCACGGTGCTCCGGCACACCCGGACCGAGGAGGAGGCGGGCCGCCGGGAGCTGACCGGCGCGACGGTCGTCGGGCGGCACGCGTGCCTGGCGGCCGCGGTCATCGCCGCCTGCGGGGCGTGCCTGGCGTACGGGGTGCTCGTG
>NZ_JAAGNB010000388.1:0-27132 GCF_010550475.1 Amycolatopsis sp. SID8362 | reverse complement strand
GGGCCGGCCACGAAGAGGTCGCGGTCCTCGACGGCGGTTACGCGGCGTGGTCGGCCGAGGGACACCCGGTCAGCACCGAGCAGCCGACCCCGGAGCCCGGCGACATCGAGGTCCACCCGGGCGCGATGCCGGTCCTCGACGCGGACGAGGCCGCGGCGCTGGCCCGTGACGGCCTCCTGCTCGACGCCCGGGCCACCCCGCGCTACGCGGGCGAGACGGAACCGATCGACCCCCGCGCGGGCCACATCCCGGGCGCGGTGAACGCCCCGTTCCCGGGCCACATCGCGGAGAACGGCCGCTGGCACGCCCCGGAGCAGCTGGCGGCCCGCTTCACGGACCTGGGCCTGCGCCCGGGCGAGCCGGTCGGCGCGTACTGCGGCTCGGGGGTGACGGCGAGTTCGGTGGTACTGGCCCTGGAACTGGCCGGCCACCCGGGCGCGGGCCTGTACGCGGGCTCGTGGTCCCACTGGTCCCGCGACCCCGGCCGCCCCGCGGCGACCGGTCCCCTCCCCGGCTAGGCGCTCCGCCTTTCGGCCGGCGGGCCACCCCCGGCCCCTTTCGGCTCCGCGGAGTCCCCCGAACGGCACTACAGTCGGACACTATGTCGCCGGCCGTCGTGTGGGACTCCGCCCTTCTCGGTTATGACCTGGGCGGGGATCACCCGTTCAACCCCGTCCGGCTGGAGCTGACCGTCCGGCTGGCCACCGAGCTCGGCGTGCTCGACGACGTCCCCCTGCTCGTCCCCACCGGCGCGGGCGACGAAGAGCTGCTCCGGATCCACGCTCCCGAATACCTCGCCGCCGTGCGGGAGGCGCCGCTCGTCGGGTGGGATGTCGGGCACGGGCTCGGGACTTCCGACAATCCCGTCTTCTCCGACATGCACGACGCTTCCGCGCTCGTCGTCGGGTCCACGCTGCTCGCCGCCCGCAAGGTCGCCGAGGGCGAAGCCACCCGCGCGGTCAACATCGCCGGGGGGCTGCACCACGCCATGCGGGACCGGGCGGCCGGGTTCTGCGTCTACAACGATTGCGCCGTCGCCATTTCGTGGCTGCTCGACCACGGTTTCGAGCGGATCGCCTACATCGACACCGACGTCCACCACGGCGACGGGGTCCAGGCCGCCTTCTACGACGACCCGCGCGTGCTCACGATCTCGCTGCACCAGCACCCCTTCACGCTCTGGCCGGGCACCGGCTACTCCGCCGAGACCGGGCGGGGGAAGGCCGACGGGACCGCCGTCAACATCCCGCTGCCGCCGCGGACGCGGGATCCCGGGTGGCTGCGGGCGTTCTCCGCCGTCGTCCCGTCGCTGCTCGCCGACTTCGAACCGCAGCTGCTGTTCACCCAGTGCGGCGTCGACTCGCACGAAGAGGACCCGCTCGCCGACCTCTCGCTGTCCGTCGACGGGCACCGCACCATCTACGCCACCCTCCGCGACCTCGCCGAGACCTACGCCGGCGGCAAGTGGATCGCCGTCGGGGGCGGGGGCTACCAGCTGATCCGCGTGGTCCCGCGGTCGTGGACGCACCTGATCGCCACCGTCCTCGACCGGGACGTCGACCCGGCGACGCCGCTGCCGCCGGGGTGGACCGCCACCGTCGGGAAGGCCGCACCGCACGCCGAGCTGCCGCGGGCGATGACCGACGACCGCGACACCGGGTTCAAGCCGTGGGGCGATGGCGAGGACGACCCCGTCGACATCGCCGTCCGCGACACGCGCCGGGCCGTGTTCCCCTTGCACGGCCTCGATCCGGACGACCCCAGGGACTGATGATGGCCGGCCGGGACCCCTTCGACTACCCCCGCGACTGGGAAGCCGACGTCGTGCTGTCCGACGGCGGCACCGTCCACCTGCGCCCGATCGTGCCCACCGACGCCGACGGGCTGGTCGCCTTCCACGGGAAGCTGTCCGAGCGCACGCGGTACTTCCGCTACTTCGGCGCCTACCCGCGGATCCCGGAAAAGGACCTGAAGCGGTTCTCCACCGTCGACCACCACGACCGGGTCGCGTTCGCCGCGTTCCTGGGCGACGACATCGTGGCCGTCGGGCGGTACGAGCGGCTCGACCACGGGCCGTCGGCCGAGGTCGCCTTCGTCGTGAGCGACGCGCACCAGGGCCGCGGGCTCGGCTCGATCCTGCTCGAACACCTCGCCGCGGCCGCGTCCGAGTGCGGGCTTCGGCGGTTCGTCGCCGAGGTGCTCGCCGAGAACGCCGCCATGGTCCGCGTCTTCCGCGACGCCGGCTACCAGGTCAGCCGCGAGATCGAGGAAGGCGTGCTGCACCTGGAGTTCGACATCGACCCGACCGAGGAGTCGCTCGCCGTCGCGCGCTCCCGCGAACAGGCGGCCGAGGCGCGCAGCGTGCACAACCTGCTGCACCCGGCGTCCGTCGCGGTGATCGGCGCGTCCGCCGAGCCGGGCAAGGTCGGGCACGTCGCCTTCGTGAACCTGCTGGCCGCCGGGTTCACCGGCACCGTCTACCCGGTCAACCCGGAGCACCGCGCGGTCCGGGGCGTCCGCGCGTACCCGTCGGTGCTGGACATCCCGGACCCGGTCGACCTGGCCGTCGTCGCGGTGCCGGCCGAGGCCGTCGAGTCCGTTTTGGACGCTTGCCTGGCCAAGGGCGTGAAGACGCTGCTGATCCTGTCGAGCGGGTTCGCCGAAGCCGGGCCGCACGGCCTGCACGCCGAGCTCCGGCTGGTCGGCGAGGCACGGGCGCACGGCATGCGGGTGGTCGGGCCGAACGCGCTCGGCGTGCTCAACACCGCGCCCGGCATCCGGTTGAACGCCACGCTCGCACCGCGCTTGCCCGGCCGCGGGCGCACCGGTTTCTTCTGCCAGTCCGGCGCGCTCGGCACCGCGATCCTCGCCGACGCCGAAGCGCGTGGCCTCGGGCTGTCGACGTTCGTCTCGGCCGGCAACCGCGCCGACGTCTCCGGCAACGACCTGCTCCAGTACTGGGAAACCGACCCGGACACCGATCTCGTGCTGCTGTACCTCGAGTCCTTCGGCAACCCGCGCAAGTTCGCGCGGCTGGCCCGTCGCCTCGCGCGGACGAAGCCGATCGTCGCGGTGAAGTCGGGGCGGCACGCGGTCCGCCCGCAGCTGGCCGCGACGTCGACGGAGATCGACGAAGCCAGCGTCCAGGCGCTGTTCGAGCAGGCCGGCGTGGTGCGGGTGGAATCGCTGGCGCAGCTGTTCGACACCGCGCTCGTGTTCGCCCACCAGCCGCTGCCCGCCGGGCCGCGGGTCGGCATCGTCGGCAACTCCAGCGCGATCGGCCTGCTGGCCGCCGACACCGCGCGGATGCAGGGGCTGCGCCTGGCATCGGACCCGGTGGACGTCGGCCCGCAGGCGAGCCCGGAGGACTTCGCGAAGGCCGTCGGCGAGGCGCTGACGTCAACGGAGACCGACGCGCTGGTCGTCGTCTTCGCGCCGCCGGTCGCCATTCCCGGCACCGCGTACGCGCGTGCCCTGCGGGAAACCGTGGTCGAACTGGGGGAGCGCAAGCCGATCGTCTCGACGTTCCTCGCGGCCGAAGGCGTACCGGACGAGCTCGCCGTGTTCACCGGCGACGGCGTGCCGACGCGCGGGTCGATCCCGTCGTACCCGAGCCCGGAACGCGCGGTGAACGCGCTCGCCAGGGTCGTCCGGTACGCCGCGTGGCGGCAGCGCCCGCAGGGCACGCTCGTGCGGCCGCGGGGGATCCACACCGAGCAGGCGCAGGGCCTCGTCCGCGAACTCCTGGACACCGAAAGCGGCAAGACGACGCTGCTGTCGGACGCCGACGTCGTGCGGCTGCTCGGCTGCTACGGCATCGACGTCGTGCCGTTCCGCATCGTGTCCAATGTGGACGAAGCGATCGCGGCCGCGGCCGAGCTGGGCTACCCGGTGACGCTCAAGGCGGTCGACGAACGCCTGCGCGGCCGCCCCGACCTCGCCGGCGTCCGGCTCGACCTGGCTTCGGCGGATTCGGTGCGCACCGCCTACGAAACCTTGCGCGAGATCTCCGGCGACGACGAGGTCTACGTCCAGCGGATGGCACCGAAGGGCCTGTCGTGCGTGATCGGGCTGCAGGACGACCCGTCGTTCGGCACGCTCGTGTCGTTCGGGCTGTCCGGGCTGGTCAGCACGCTGCTGGGGGACCGCGCCTACCGCGCGGTCCCGCTCACCGACGTCGACGCGGCCACCCTGCTGCGCGAGCCGCGCACGGCCCCGCTGCTCACCGGCTACCGCGGCGACGAGCCCGCCGACCTCGCCGCGCTGCAGGACATGGTGCTGCGCGTGGCCGCGCTCGCGGAGGACAACCCGGAGGTGCGCTCGCTGGTGCTCGACCCGATCCTGGCCTCCCCGGACGGCGCCTTCGTCGCGAACGCGCGCCTGGTGCTGGGCCTGCCCCCGACCCGCCCCGACACCGGCCCCCGCCGCCTGCGCGCGATCAACCCCCTCGACTGATATGGCCACGCCCGTCCCGGCACCGGAACTGAAATGTCACCTGTCACCTGTCACCGAACTCTTGACCTGGCACGCGAGCGGCCCGCTCCGGTGCGGGCGCATACGGCCGACCCGCTCAGCTGCGCCGGCTACGTCCGCAGCCCGTGCGATCGACTCAGCAACTGAAATGTCACCTGTTACCGATCTGCTGATCCGGCGCGCGAGCGACTCGCTCCGGTGCCGCTCCGTGTGGCCGACCGGTCCCGGCGCTGGAACTAAAATGTCACCTGTTACCTGTCTCCTGATCCGGCACGCGAGCGACCCCCTTCGGTGCCGGTCCGCGCAGTCGTCCCACCAAGCTGCGCCGGCCACGCAAACCGGCCCGTGCGACCAACTCAGGAACTGAAATGTCACATCTCACCGAACTCCTGACCCGGCACACCACCGACCTCCCCGGCGCAGTAGCGCTCGTCGCGCACGGCGAGCAGGTCGAAGCGGCGGCCGTCGGCTGGGCCGACACCGAGCACACCGTCCCGATGGCGCGAGACGCCCTCTTCCGCATCGCTTCACTCAGCAAACCGATCGTCGCCGCCGCTGTCCTCCTTCTCGCCGACGAAGGGGACCTGAGTCTCGACGACCCCATCGCCCAATGGCTCCCGGAACTCGCCTCCCCAGTCGTGGTCCGCACCCCGGACGGCCCGGTCGACGACGTGGTCCCCGCCGTCCGACCCATCACCGTGGCCGATCTGCTGACCTTCCGCTGCGGGTACGGGCTCGCCGCCGACATGACACTCCCCGCCGTCGACCTGCTACTGCAAGTGCTCGGCCACCCGGCCGCGCCGCCGCGGGGGCTCGCCCCCGACGAGTGGCTGGCCGCGCTGGCCCAAGTGCCGCTGCTGCACCAGCCCGGCGAGGCGTGGCTCTACGACACCGGCTCGGACCTCCAGGGCGTGCTGATCTCCCGGGTCACCGGCCGCCCGTTGCCGGAGTTCCTGGCGGAGCACCTGTTCGAGCCGCTGGGCATGGCCGACACCGGGTTCACCGTGCCGACGGCGGCGCTGGGCCGGCTGACCAGCGCGTACCGCCGCGGCGAAGACGGGCTCCGGCTGATCGACTCGCCCGAAGGCCGGTGGAGCACCCCGCCGTCGTTCCCGTCCGGGTCCGGCGGGCTCGTCTCGACGGCCGACGACCTGCTCGCGTTCGGCCGCTTCCTGCTGGCCGAAGGCACCGCGGGCGACCGGCGGCTGCTCTCGCCGCGGTCGGTGCGCGCGCTGATGACCGACCACCTGACGCCGGCGCAACGGGAAGCCGCGAAGGCGTTCCTCCGCGGTCAAGGCTGGGGGTACGGCGGTTCGGTGGACGTCGACCCGCGGCAGCCCGGCGAGGTGGCGGGCCGCTACGGCTGGGTCGGCGGTGCCGGCACGGCGTGGCACGTCGTCCCGTCGACCGGCACCGTTTCGGTGCTGCTGACCCAGGTCGAGCTGACCAGCCCCGAGCCGACCCCGCTCATGCGCGAGGTGTGGACGTACGCCGCTTAGCGAGTGCGTCGCCCAGGGCCAGCAGCTGCGAGGTCGCCGAGCCCAGCTCGAACTCCAGGCGCTTCGCCGCCGTGAAGTAGCGGTGCACCACGTGGTCGACGTCGATGCCGACGCCGCCGTGGACGTGGACCGTCGTGTGCGCCACCCGGTGGCCCGCTTCCGCGGCCCAGAACTTCGCCGTCGCCACGGCTTCCGTCGCGGGGAGGTCCGACGCGAGCCGCCACGCGGCCTGCAGGGTGGTGAGGCGGACCGCTTCGACGTCGACGTACGCGTCCGCGAGGCGCTGGCGGACCGCCTGGAACCCGCCGAGGACGTGGTCGAACTGCTTGCGCTCGCCCGCGTACGCCGCGGTCAGCTCCAGTGCCCGTTCGACGACGCCGAGTTGCTGCGCGCAGACCCCGACCGTCCCGCGCAGGCGCAGCCATTCGCCGATGTCGCCCAGCGAGGTCCCCGGTGCGTCGGACAGCTCCAGCAGGCACGCGTCCGCGTGGTCGGTCGTCCGCTGCGGCCGCACCGAGACCCCGGGTGCGGCCGCGTCGACCAGGAAGACCTCGTCCGAAGCGGCGACCAGGAACCCGTGCGCGAACGCGCCGGACGCCACGGCCGGCCGCGAACCGGACAAGAGACCGCCGACGGCGGTGAACCCGGACAGCGCCACGGCCAGCACGCGTTCGCCGCGCAGCACCGGCAGCACCCAGCGGTCCACGAGCTCCGGCGTGCCGAACTCCGCCAGCGCCGACGCGGCCATCGTGATCGACGGCAGGTAGGGGACCGCGGCCACCGCCCGGCCGATCTCGGTGAGCACCGCGCACTGCTCCAGCAGGCCGAACCCGCCGCCGCCGAGCGACGACGGCAGGGCCGCGTCCAGCACGCCCGCCTGGCCCAGCGCCGTCCACAGTGGAGCGTCGAAGCCGCCGGTGCCGTGCGGGTCGTGGGTGGCCTTGTCGGCGAGGATCCGCCGGGTCAGCGCGGCGAGGTCGGCCGACGCCTCGGAAGGGGTGAAGTCCATGGAACGCTCCTAGCGCGTGACGGGCAGGCCGAGTGCGGTCGCGGCGATCATGTCCCGCTGGATTTCGTTGGTGCCGCCGCCGAAGGTGAGGATGAGCGCCGACCGGTGCAGCCGTTCGATCCGCCCGGCCAGCAGCGCGCCCGGCGAGCCTTCGCGGACGACGGCCGCCGCGCCGAGCACCTCCATCAGCAGCCGGTAGGCCTCGATCGCGAACTCCGTGCCGTACACCTTCGTCGCCGACGCCTCCGCCGGGCCGAGCTCGCTCGCCGCGGCCGCCCAGGCGATCCGCCAGTTGCGCAGCTTCAGGTACTCCGCGCCGGCGTGTACCCGCGCGAGGTGCAGCCGCACCCACTCCTGCTCGATGGCGCCGGACTCCTGCGCCCACGCCAGGACGTCGGCCAGCGCCTTGCGCACCGGCGCCGCGGACGTCAGCGCGACGCGCTCGTGGTTGAGCTGGTTGGTGATCAGCGGCCAGCCCGCGTTCTCCTCGGCGACACGCGCCGAAACCGGCACGCGCACGCCGTCGTAGTACGTCGCGCTGGTGCCCGCGCCCGCGACCGTGTGCACCTTGGTCCACGAGAACCCAGGCGAAGACGTCGGCACGATCAGCATCGACAGCCCGCGGTGCTTCTTCGCCGAAGGGTCGGTCCGCACCGCGAGCCAGACGTAGTCGGCGTACTCGATCAGGCTGGTCCACATCTTCTGCCCGGTGACGACGTACTCGTCGCCGTCGCGGACCGCGCGCGTCTTCAGCGACGCCAGGTCCGTGCCGGCTTCCGGCTCGGAGTAGCCGATCGAGAAGTGCAGCTCCCCCGCGGCGATCTTCGGCAGGTAGAACGCCTTCTGCTCGTCGGTGCCGTAGCGCATGATGGTCGGCCCGACGGTGTTCACCGTCAGGAAGGGGACCGGCACCCCGGCGACGGCCGCTTCGTCGGTGAAGATGAGCTGGTCGAGCATCGGCCGGCCCTGCCCGCCGTACTCCTTCGGCCAGCCCAGCGCGAGCCAGCCGTCCTTGCCCAGCTGCCGCACGATCTCCTTGTAGGCGGCGCCGTCGCCGTATTCGCCGCCGCCCGAGCGGAGGCCGTCCCGACGCTCGGGCGTCATCAGCTCGGCGAAGTACTCCCGAAGTTCGACGGCCAGCGCGCGCTGCTCCGGCGTGTAGTCGATCCGCACCCGTCACCCCGATCCGGCGTTATAGTAGAACCTGTTCTAGTTGTACCAGGGCCGGCGCGGTGGAGGAAGCATGGAGATCGGCATTGATCGACTGGCGTGCGAGGCGAACGCGGTGTGCGTGGGCTTCGCCCCGGACGTGTTCGACCTCGACGACGACGAGAACCTGGTGATCCAGTCGGGCCCGGTCCCGGCCGATCAGGTAGAACGTGTTTCCGATGCGGTCAAGAGCTGTCCGAAGAACGCCCTGTTCATCGTCGGTTAGCGCCGTTCACTGAAAGGCTTGCCCAAACCGAGAACAGATTCTAGTCTGGGCCCGACATCTGGGACTCGACGAGGAGGCCTCGCGGTGAGCCTGACCGGCAGGACAGCGATCGTAACGGGTGCCGCCGCGGGGCTGGGCCGGGCCGAAGCGCTCGCGCTGGCCGCCGGCGGCGCCACGGTCGTCGTCAACGACATCGGCGAACCGAAAGACGTCGTCGAAGAGATCGAGGCGGCGGGCGGCAAGGCCGTCGCGGTCGCCGGCGACGTGGGGGAGCGGGCCACGGCCGACGCGCTCACCCAGGCCGCGCTGGACCTCGGCGGGCTCGACATCGTGGTCAACAACGCCGGCGTGCTGCGCGACAAGATGCTCTTCTCGATGTCCGACGACGACTGGGACACCGTGCTGCGCGTCCACCTGCGCGGGCACTTCCTGTTGTCCCGCAACGCCGCGAAGCACTGGCGCGAGCGGTCCAAAGCGGACGGCAAGCCGGTTTACGGCCGGCTGGTCAACACGGCGTCGGAGGCGTTCCTCATCGGCTCGCCCGGCCAGCCCAACTACGCCGCGGCGAAGGCGGGCATCACCGCGCTCACCATGTCGGCCGCCCGCGGCCTCGCCAAGTACGGCGTCCGCGCCAACGCGATCTGCCCCCGCGCGCGGACGGCGATGACCGAGGGCGTGTTCGGCGCCGCCCCCGCCGAAGGCGCCGATCCGCTCTCGGTCGAGCACGTCGCCCCGTTCGTCGCCTACCTCGCGTCGCCGGCCGCCGAGCACGTCAACGGCCAGGTGTTCGTGGTGCACGGCGGCACGGTCTCCCTCGTCGAAGCGCCGCGGATCGAGCGGCGCTGGCGCCTCGACGAGCTGGAAACGTCGGTCAGCGCGTTCTTCGCCGAGCGCGATCCCGGCCGGATGTTCGCCGCCACCGAAATCCTGGAGGAGTCTTGAGGCTGGACGGGAAGATCGCCATCGTCACCGGGGCCGCGCGCGGCCAGGGCGCGGCCGCGGCCCGCGCGTTCGTCGCCGAGGGCGCGAAGGTGCTGGTCGCCGACATCCTGGACGACGAGGGCAAGCAGCTCGCCGCCGAGCTCGGCGAGAGCGCCGTCCACCAGCACCTCGACGTCGGCAGCGAGGACGACTGGGCGGCCGCCGTCGAGCGCGTGACCGCCGAGTTCGGCGCGCCGAACGTGCTGGTCAACAACGCGGGCATCCTCCACTTCTCCGAGCTGGGCAAGACGATGCTGGCCGACTACGAGCGCGTGATCCGGGTGAACCAGATCGGGGCGTTTCTCGGGATGCGCTCGGTCGTTGAACCGATGACCGCCGCCGGCGGTGGCTCCATCGTCAACGTGTCCTCTGTGGAGGGTCTGGCCGGGATGCCGTACCTGATCGCCTACACCGCGAGCAAGTTCGCGATCCGCGGGATGACCAAGGTCGCCGCGATGGAACTCGGCAAGAAGCACATCCGCGTCAATTCGGTGCACCCCGGCGCGATCGACACCCAGATGGTCTCGACCGCGGCCGGCGGCCAGAAAGTCGACATGTCCTACGTCGGCAAGAAGGTCGCGCTGGGCCGGGTCGGGCAGCCGGAGGACATCGCGAAGCTGGTGCTGTTCCTGGCCAGCGACGAAAGCGCGTACTGCACCGGGGCGGAGTTCGTCGCGGACGGGGGAGCGACGGCCTCGCACGCGCTGAACTTCTGATCAGTTAACACCGCTAACGAAAATCGGGCGCCGGGTATGGAGAACACTCGGAGGTCAGCGACGACCTACTGGGAGGTGTGGTGAGCGAAGGCACTGGCACGCTCCCGGGAACCGCGGCCCTGACCCAGGTCGGCCGCCTGGCGACGTTGTCCTGGGAGGTCCTGCGCGCGATCTTCAAGCGCCCGTTCCAGTTCCGCGAGTGGATCCAGCAGTGCTGGTTCTTCGCCAGCGTCACGATCCTCCCCACCGCGCTGGTGGCCATCCCGTTCGGCGCGGTGATCGCGCTGCAGCTCGGCTCGCTGACCGCGCAGATCGGCGCCCAGTCGTTCACCGGCGCGGCCAGCGCGCTCGCCATCGTGCAGCAGGCGAGCCCGCTGATCACGGCGCTGCTCGTCGCGGGTGCCGGCGGCAGCGCGGTCTGCGCGGACATCGGCGCGCGCAAGATCCGCGAAGAGATCGACGCCATGGAAGTGCTGGGCGTCAACCCGATCCAGCGCCTGATCGTGCCGCGCGTGCTCGCCGCGATGGTCGTTTCGGTGCTGCTCAACGGCTTGGTCAGCGTGGTCGGCGTGCTCGGCGGCTACTTCTTCAACGTCGTCCTGCAGGGCGGCACACCCGGCGCGTACCTGGCCAGCTTCAACGCCCTCGCCCAGGTGCCGGACCTCTGGGTCAGCGAGATCAAGGCGCTGCTGTACGGCTTCGTCGCCGGGGTCGTCGCGGCGTTCCGCGGGCTGAACCCGGCGGGCGGGCCGAAGGGCGTCGGCGACGCGGTCAACCAGGCCGTCGTCATCACGTTCCTGCTGCTGTTCCTCATCAACGTCGTGCTCACCGCGATCTACCTGCGGATCGTCCCGCCGAAGGCCATGTGATGACGGCGGAACCCCTCGACACCACCGACCGGACGCTCGAGTACATCGCGCGTCCCGGCCAGAGCCTGGAAGGGCTCGGCAAGCAGCTCGCGTTCGCCGCGAAAGCGCTCGCCTGGTCGCCGCGCACGATCCGCCGCTACGGCCGGGAAACGCTGCGGCTGCTCACCGAAGTCTGCTTCGGCACCGGCGGCCTCGCGGTCATCGGCGGCACGCTCGGCGTGATGATCGGGATGACGCTCTTCACCGGCCTCATCGTCGGCCTGCAGGGCTATTCCGCGCTGAACCAGCTCGGCACGGCCGCGCTCACCGGGTTCATCTCCGCCTACTTCAACACGCGCGAGGTCGCGCCGCTGTCGGCCGGGCTCGCGCTGTCCGCGACCGTCGGCTGCGGCTTCACCGCCCAGCTCGGCGCGATGCGCATCTCCGAGGAGATCGACGCGCTCGAAGTCATGGGCGTGCCGAGCATGCCGTACCTGGTGACGACGCGGGTGCTCGCCGGCGTCGCCGCGGTGATCCCGCTGTACGCGGTCGGCCTGCTGTCGAGCTACCTCGCGTCCCGCCAGATCACCATCTGGCTCTACGGCCAGTCCGCGGGCACCTACGACCACTACTTCACGCTCTTCCTGCCACCCGGCGACGTCCTCTGGTCGTTCGGGAAGGTGATCGTGTTCAGCGTGCTGGTGATCCTGTCCCACTGCTACTACGGCTTCAACGCCAGCGGCGGCCCGGCCGGCGTCGGCGTCGCGGTGGGCCGCGCGGTGCGGACGTCGATCGTGCTGATCTCGGTCCTGGACTTCTTCCTGTCCCTCGCGATCTGGGGCGCCAACACGACGGTGAGGATCTCCGGGTGAGGCGCGAGCTGTGGCAGCGGCTCCGGTACCAGGTGCTGGGGCTCGCCTTCCTGCTCGTGGCCGCGTTGTTCATCGCGTTCACGCTCGCCGTCTACAACAAGGCGTTCACGCCGGTGACGCTCGTGAAGCTGGAGACCGACCGGGTCGGCAGCCAGCTGCGCACCGGCGGCGACGTCAAGGTCCGCGGCATGCTCGTCGGCGAAGTCCGCTCGGTGGTGGCCAAGGGCGACCACGCCGAGCTGGAGCTGGCGCTGGACCCGGGCAAGACGCACGTCATCCCCAAGAACGTCTCCGCGCGCTTGCTGCCGAAGACGCTCTTCGGCGAGCGGTACGTCGCCCTGCAGCTGCCCGAGACGTCCGAAGGCCCGATCAAGGCAGGCGACGTCATCCCGCAGGACCGCAGCAGCGCGGCGATCGAGCTGCAGAAGGTCCTCGACGACGTGATGCCGCTGCTGCAGGCCGTCCAGCCCGAGAAGCTGTCGAGCACGCTGACGGCGGTGTCGACCGCGCTCGAAGGCCGCGGCAAGCAGCTCGGCCAGACCCTCGTGCAGCTGAGCGACTACCTCGGCAAGCTCAACCCGTCGCTGCCGGACGTGAAGGCCGACATCACCGGCCTCGCGAACGTGGCGGACACCTACGACAAGGCCGCGCCGGACCTGCTGGCGGCGCTGTCCGACCTGACGACGACGAGCCGCACGATCGTCGACCAGCGCGCCCAGCTGAGCGACCTCTACGCGACCGTCACCGCGGCTTCCGTGGACCTGACGAACTTCCTGCAGGTCAACAAGGACAACCTGATCCGGCTCACCACGGCGATCCAGCCGACGCTCGACGTCCTGGCGAAGTACGCGCCCGAGTACCCGTGCCTGATGCGGCAGCTCGCGGAGTCGGTGCCGCGCGCGGAGCTGGCGTTCGGCAAGGGCACCGCGCACCCGGAAGTCAGCCGGGTCACCATCGAGTTCGCCGCCAGCCGCGGCAAGTACCTGCCCGGCGTCGACGAGCCGAAGTACGACGACAAGCGCGGGCCGCGCTGCTACCCGAGCGTCCCGCACCCTGGCGTGTGGCCGCAGTACCCGCCGGACGGCGCGATCAAGGACGGCTCCACCAAGCCCCCGCCGCCGAAGTACCCGCCCGAGGAGCTGCCCGCCGGAGGTGGCGCCATCGGCGGGTCCGGCACGATCGTCGGCTCGAGCTACGAGCACGACCTGATCGGGCTGCTCGCCTCGCCCGCGCTCGGCACCGCGCCGGGTGACGTGCCCGGCTGGGCCGGCCTGCTCGTCGGGCCGCTCTACCGCGGGGCGGAGGTGGAGCTCAAGTGAGGAGTTTCGTTCCCTCCCTGATCAAGCTGGCGGTCTTCGCCGTCGTCACCGTGCTGTTCACCGGGATCCTCGCGGCCACTATCGCGAACACCAACTTCGGCGAGACGTCCGGGTACCTGGCGAAGTTCACCGACGCGTCGGGGCTCAAGGAAGGCGACGACGTCCGCATCGCCGGCGTCAAGGTCGGGCAGGTCGACAAGATCGAGGTGGTCGAGGGCGAGCGCAACCTCGCGCAGGTGCGGTTCGACGTCGAGCACGCCTACCGGCTGCCGGAGACGGTGACCGCGACGATCAAGTACCGCAACCTGGTCGGCCAGCGCTACCTCGCGCTCGGCACCGACGTCCCCGGGCAGAAGGCCCTCGAAGACGGCGGCACGATCCCGCCCGAGCGCACCAAGCCCGCGCTCAACCTCACCGTGCTGTTCAACGGGTTCAAGCCGTTGTTCAAGGCGCTGAGCCCGAAGGACGTCAACCAGCTCTCGGCCGAGATCATCAGCGTCTTCCAGGGCGAGGGTGGCACGATCACCAGCCTGCTGCAGCACACCGCGTCCCTGACGACGGCCATCGCGAGCAAGGACCAGGTGATCGGCCAGGTCATCGCGAACCTCAACACCGTGCTCGGCACGGTCAACGCGCACGGCCCGCAGCTCGGCGACCTCATCGAGCAGACGCAGAAGCTGGTCAGCGGCCTGGCCGAGCAGCGCAAGCCGATCGGCGACGCGGTCAGCGCGCTCGGCGACCTCGCGGTGTCCACCACGGGCCTGCTGGCGGACGCGCGGCCGGCGCTCAAGGACGACGTCGCCCAGCTCGGGGTGCTCTCGCAGAACCTCGGCGACTCGGGCGAACTGCTCAACCACCTCCTCGAGGTGCTGCCGGGCAACCTGCAGAAGTTCACCCGGACGCTGAGCTACGGCAGCTGGTTCAACTACTACCTGTGCGGGATCACCGGCACCATCGGCATTTCCTCGCTCGACATCACCCTGCCGATCGTCCCCATCCCCGGTACGCAGCGCGCGGAGAGGTGTGGTCCGTGAAGCCGCTGAAGGAACGCAACCAGGCGGGAGTCGGCGCGGTCGCGCTCGTGCTGATCGTGCTCGTCACGGCCACGACGTACTTCTCCGACCAGCTCCCGTTCTTCGGCAACGGCACGACGTACTCGGCGTACTTCGGCGAGTCCGCCGGGCTGGCGCCGGACAACGAGGTCGAGGTCGCCGGGGTGAAGGTCGGCACCGTGTCCTCGGTTTCCCTCCAGGGCAAACAGGTCCTCGTCCGGTTCCGCGTCAAGGACGTCCGCGTCGGCGACGCGACGACGGCGTCCATCGAGATCAAGACGCTGCTGGGGGAGAAGTACCTCGCCATCGACCCCAAGGGCGGCGGCACGCAGGAGCCGGACGCGACGATCCCGCAGGCCCGCACGCGCACGCCGTTCCAGCTGCAGGACGCGTTCGAGCAGCTGTCGACGACGGTCGGCGACATCGACACGAAGCAGCTCGCGGACAGCTTCAACGCGCTCTCCGACAGCCTCAAGGACAGCCCGCAGTACCTGAAGGACACGCTGACCGGGCTGTCGTCGCTGGCTCGCACCGTGTCGTCCCGCGACGCCGATCTCCATACCTTGCTGGCCAACACGAGCCAGGTCTCGAAGACGCTGTCCGACCGCAACGCCCAGCTGCAGCGCGTGATCAGCGACGGCAATCTCCTGCTGGGCGAGCTGCAGAACCGCAAGAAGGCGATCAACGCGCTGCTCACCGGCACCCAGCAGCTCTCGCAGCAGCTGACCGGGCTGGTCCAGGACAACCGCGCGCAGCTGAAACCGACGCTGGACAAGCTCGGGAAGGTGACCGACATCCTGCAGCGCAACCAGGGCAACCTCGACAAGAGCCTGCAGCTGATGGCGCCGTTCGCCCGCGTCGGCGCGAACGCCACCGGCAACGGCCGCTGGTTCGAGGGCTACCTGTGCGGGCTGCTGCCGCCGACGATCAACGCCGGAGTCGTCACCATCAACCCCGAGGGCTGCACCCCGCCGATCGCGGCGCCGAACCAGGGGGTGGGCGGCCGATGACCATCCGGACCTACCGCGGGCGCAGCCTGGTGACGTGGCTGGCATTCGCGTGCGTGCTCGCGTTGCTGGTGACGGCCGGGCTGTGGCTGGTGTTCCGGGAATCCACCGGGACGAAGCTGTCCGCCTACTTCGGCAAGACCGTCGGGCTGTACGCGGGTTCGTCGGTGCGGGTGCTCGGCGTGCCGGTCGGGCAGGTCACCGACGTCACGCCGCAGGGCGACGCCGTGCGCGTGGACATGCGGGTGGACGACGTCTCGCTGCCCGCCGACGTCGGCGCGGTCGTCGTCGCGCCGAGCCTGGTCAGCGACCGGTACGTCCAGCTGACCCCGGCCTACGACAGCGGTCCGGTCCTGGCTTCGGGAACGGTGCTGGCGAAGGACCGCACGGCGACGCCGGTGGAGCTGGACGACCTGTACTCGAGCCTGGACAAGCTGTCGACGGCGCTGGGCCCGAACGGCGCCAACAAGGACGGCGCCCTGTCCGGCGTCCTGGACACCGCGGCGAACACGTTGAAGGGCAACGGTGCTTCGCTGAACTCGACGGTCGGGCAGCTCGCCGAGCTGGCCAAGACCCTGGACGGCTCGAAGGACGACCTGTTCTCGACCGTGCAGAACCTCAACTCGTTCACCGGTGCGCTGGCCCAGAGCGACCAGCAGCTCAACGAGTTCTACGGGCGCGTCGCCGACGTCAGCCAGTTCCTCGCGGCGGACTCGTCCGAGGTGGGTGCCGCGCTGCAGTCGCTCGGCGGGGCGCTCGGCGACGTCCAGACGTTCGTCAACGACAACAAGGGCGCGCTGGAGTCCAATATGGGCAAGCTGGCGTCGCTGTCGAAGGTCCTGGTCGACCAGCGGGCCGCGCTCGCCGAAGTCCTCGACATCGCCCCGACCGGCGCGACCAACTTCATCAACTCCTACGACGCCGCGTCGGGCACGATCGCCGTGCGCGACAACCTGAACGAGCTGACCAACCCGCCGATCCTCACCGTCTGCCGGCTGATCAGCTCGTTCACGCCGAAGCAGCTCCCGGACGCGCTGGGGAACATCTGCAAGCAGCTCGCGCCGGTGCTGGACGGCGCGTTGAAGCTGCCGACCGTCCCGCAGGTGCTGAACTCCCTGCAGAACGGGACCCTGCCACCGTTGCCGCTCCCGCTGGTGGACGTCATGGAACAGCTTTCGGGCGGTGCGAAGTGAAGCGGCTCGCGGGCGTGCTCGCCGGCGTGCTCGTGCTGGCGGCCTGCAGCGACGGCGGGTTCAACGGCCTCTACGGCACGCCGCTGCCGGGCGGCGCCGACGTCGGCGACCACCCGTACCACGTGACGGCGCTGTTCACCGACGTCCTGGACCTGGTGCCGCAGTCGAGCGTCAAGGTCAACGACGTCGCCGTCGGGCGGGTGGACAAGATTTCCCTGACGCCGGACACGCGGTCCGCGCTGGTGGCGATGACCGTCAACGGCGACATCGCGCTGCCCGCGAACGCGCGCGCCGAGCTGAAGCAGTCGTCGTTGCTGGGGGAGAAGTTCGTCGAGCTGAGCGTGCCGACGGCCGAGCCGGCCGCCGGTCATCTGGGTGATGGCGCGCAGATCCCGCTCGGGCGCACCAACCGCAACCCCGAGGTCGAGGAGGTGCTCGGCGCGCTTTCCCTGCTGCTCAACGGCGGCGGCGTCGAGCAGATCCAGAAGATCAGCCACGAGCTGAACGACGCGCTGTCGGGCAACGAGCCGGAAATCCGCGCGCTGCTGTCCCGAGTGGACGAACTGGCGACCCAGCTCGACGGGCACCGCACCGAAATCCTGCGCGCGATCGACGGGCTCGCGAAGCTGTCGAAGACGTTGACCGGGCAGACGCAGAACCTGTCGAACGCGCTGGACAACCTGGCGCCGGGCCTGAAGATCGTCACCGACCAGCGCGACCAGCTCGTGGGCATGCTGAACGCGTTGAACACGCTGTCCGGCGTCGCGGTCGACACCGTGACGAAGAGCCGTGACGAGCTCGTCGCGAACCTCAAGGCACTGCAGCCGACGCTGACGAAGCTCGGGGAAGCGGGCTCGAATTTGCCGAACGCCTTGCAGATCCTGATGACGTACCCGTTCCCGGACTACGCGGGCAACGTGATCAAGGGCGACTACGCGAACGTCGAGGCGAACGTGAACCTCGACCTCGACACGCTGATCCAGAACTTCACCAACTCGTCGCAGCCGCCGTTCGCGCTGCCCCAGACCATCGGCGGCCAGGCGCCGGTCGCGCCGCCGCTGCCGCTGCCCGACCTCGGTTCCGGGCCGCAGGCCGCGGGCCCGAACCTGCTGGGCGGCCTGCTCGGCCTGGTCGGGGGTGGCCGGTGACCACCCGCAAGATCCGCATCCAGCTGTTCGCGTTCGTCGTCATCGCGGTGGTTTCGGTCGTCTACGCCGGCGGCCGGTACGCCGGGCTGGACCGGCTGTTCGGCAACCGCGGCTACGTCGTCACGGCGCAGCTGACCGACTCCGGCGGCATCTTCGTCAACTCCGAGGTCGCCTACCGCGGGGTGACGGTCGGGCGCGTGACCGGGATGACCCTCACCGAGCACGGCGTCGACGTCGCACTCGACATCGACGCGGGCGCCCCGGACATCCCGGCCGACGCGCACGCCCAGGTGGCCAACCGCTCGGCGGTGGGCGAGCAGTTCGTCGACTTGCTGCCGCAGCACGACGGCGGCCCGTTCCTGAAGGACGGCTCGGTGATCACCCCGGACCGGACGTCGCTCCCGCCGTCGCCGGACACCGTGCTGTCGCATTTGGACGATCTCGTGGCGAGCGTGCACCCGGAGTCGCTGCGGACGGTCGTCGACGAGACGTACAACGCGTTCGCGGGCGCGGGACCGGAACTGCAGCAGCTGCTCGACAGCACCGGCTCGCTGACCGCCGTCGCCACGCAGTACGTCCCGCAGACGCAGGGGCTGTTCGCGAACTCGCGCGTCGTGCTGGACACGCAGCAGCGGCAGGCCGCGAACATCACCGACTTCGCCGCCGGCTTGAAGACGATTTCGGGCCAGCTCAAGAAGTCCGACCCGGACCTGCGCCGGGTGATCGCCCAGGCACCGCAGCTGAGCAGGCAGATCAGCGACGTGCTCGCCGCGTCCGGCACGGACCTGGGCGTGCTGTTCGCGAACCTGCTGACGACCGCGCAGATCACGTCGTCCCGGCGCGACTCGATCGAGGAACTGCTGGTGGCGTACCCGATCATCGGCGCGTTCTCGCCGTCGACGTCCCCGGACGGCACCGGTCACCTGGGCGTGGTGTTCAACTTCTTCGACCCCGCTTCGTGCACGAAGGGGTATGAGGGGACGAAGCAGCGTCCGGCGAACGATCTCGCTGAGGCGCCGGTGAACATGAACGCGTATTGCGCCGAGCCGCCCGGCAGCCCGACCGGGGTCCGCGGGGCGCAAAATGCCCCTTACGCCGGCAAACCGCCCGCGATCCCCGCCGCGCCTTCGCAGACCGCGGCCTCGGCTCCGCAGCCGCTCCCGGGGATGCTGAGCCTGCTGACGGGCCCGTCCTCGGGCGGCCTCGGCCGGCTGCTGGGCGCGCCGTGAAACTCCGTCTCCTGGTGGTGCTCACGGTGTTTTCCTTGCTGGCAGCGGCCTTCACGGGCTGGACGTGGTGGCGAGCCGCGTCCGACGACTCCTCGGCCCGAGGCCGCGAGCGCGACGCCGTGCTGGCGGCGGCGGGCCCCCAGCTGGTCACACTGAACACGATCGACTACCGCTCGGCGGCGGCGGACGTCGACCGCTGGATCGCGGCGGCGACCGGCCAGTACGGAAAGGACCTTTCCGGCGACCGCCAAGTCCAGATCGACCGGGCGACTTCCGCGCGCACGGTGTCCACGGCGTCCCTGGTCCAGGCGGCGGTGTCGGAGATCGACGTCGCCGCGGGTTCGGCCCGTCTGCTGGCGGTGCTGGACGTCCGGGTGTCGACGGGCGGTTCGCCTGCCGCACCCAAACTGAACCGGCTGACGGTGGACGTCTCGCGGTCGGCGTCGGGGTGGAAGATCGCCGGCGTCCAGGCGGCCGGATCATGACGAGGGTGCTGGCTTTGGTGACCGCGCTGGCCCTGGGCTGTGCGGTGTGGTTCGGCGTCGAGGCGGCTTCTCTGTCTCCTGGTTCGAACCAGGCCCTGGTGGATTCCGCTGCTACGGCTTCGGTTTCTGCTGAGGTCAGTGATGCGGTGAAGTCGGTTTTTTCTTACGACTACACGAATCTGGCCCGGACCGAGCGGGCGGCTTCCCAGGTGTTGACGGGGGAGGCGGTGGGTCAGTACCAGGCCCAGTTCACTTCGGCACGTACTCGGGCTGCGGCTGAGAAGCTGGTTCGGACTACGACGGTGCGGGCGGTGGGGGTGCGGTCTTTGGTGGGGGATGACGCTTCGTTGTTGTTGTTCTTGGATCAGCAGACGGTTGGTTCGGGTGGGGCGCTTTCGTCTTCGGTGGCTCAGCTGGCGGTGACGGCTCGGCGGGTTGATGGGCATTGGAAGATTTCTTCTTTGACTGCTTTGTAGATCGTTGATCACCTGATCGTGTGATGAACATGTGTTCGTGTGCCCGGTAATCTTGGGGTGTGGACAGAGAAACGGTGTGGCAAGCGGATGCGGAGGCCTTGGCCGACCGCATCGTTTCGCTGCTCACCGTGGTGCGGTCTGCTGAGGCGGAAATCGGTGCGCTGCTGGTGGAAATCGAATCCCGCGGCGTGTTGGAACTCTTCGGATACCGCACCACCGCACGCCTCTACGAACACCTCGCCGACATTCCGCACGCCGCCGCCAGACGCACCGTCACCCGCGCCCAGGCCCTGCACTCCGCCCATACTCTCGACGCCACCCTCGCCGTCGCCCCGGCCACCGGCGCCGCCGCGCTCACCGGCCGGTTGAGCACCCCGATGATCGACACCATCATCGACGCCGTCACCCGCATCCCCGCCCCTCACCGCGACGATGCCGAAGCCGACCTGCTCACCTTCGCCGCCGACGCGGGCCACAAACAAGTCGCCGCTCTGGGCGCCCGGATCCTGGCCCACCTCGACCCCGACGGCCCCGCACCCGAGGACACCGAACCCGCCACCCCTACCCGGGAACTGTCGTTGCGTCGAAGACGCACCGGAACCTGGGAACTGACGGGCCGCTTCGACGACGAGACCGGCACCCGTGCCAGCGCTCTCCTGGATGCGTTGGCCGAACGCCGCGGCACCGACGACCTCCGCTCCCCGCAAGAGCGTTACGGCGACGCCTTCTCCGACGCGGTCGACCTCGCGTTGAATTCCCCCGACCTCCCCGCCCAGGCGGGTGAACGTGTCCACGTGATGGTCGCGGTCTCCCTCACCGACCTCCAGTCCGGCCTGGGCACGGCCACGCTCGGCGACACCGGCGTCATCACAGCTGCCGAAGCCCGCCTGCACGCCTGCGACTGCAAGCTGATCCCCGCCGTCCTGGGTTCCGCCAGCGAGCCTCTGGACTTGGGCCGCGCCCGCCGCCTGATCAGCCCCGGCCTACGCCGCGCGTTGTTCCTACGTGACCGTGGCTGCGCGTTCCCCGGCTGCCATCGCCCACCCCGGCACTGCCAGGGCCACCACATCCGGCACTGGGCCGACGGCGGCCCGACCGAACTGGCGAACCTGGTCCTGTTGTGCGGTCACCATCACCGGCTCCTGCATCGCTCGGGCTGGCAGGTCCGCATCGCTCCTGACGGCCACCCCGAATTCCTGCCCCCACGGTTCTTGGACAAACGCCGAAAACCCAGGCGCAACAACCTGCATCAGCCGCTGCCATTCGCAGCCTGAACACGGGACAGGCCCGCAGCCACCGGCTACGGGCCTACCTCCACGCCCTCAATCAACCCCCTACGCCCCAGCGGCCCCACGCCCAGCCACCCCGCGGCCCAGCCACCCGCGGCCCGGGCTCTGCACGCCCCAGCCACCCCAGGCCCCAGCCGCCCCACGCCCCAACCACCCGCGGCCCGGGCTCTGCGCGACCTTTCCGCGTTTGTTGCGCTCCGCAAGCGCCCTAGCTGCTTCCTAGCCTGGGTTCGCGTGCTCCTGCGGCGCCAATCGCCATCCGCCCGCTACCTCCCGGGCGGGTTTGGTCTGTCCCGCGGCATCAACCGCCATCCATCCGCTGCCTCGCGGCCTGGTTCTGCGCGGCTTTCGGCGTTGTCGCGACCTGCCCGTGCCCCAGCTCTTTCCGACTTGGGCTCCGCGACCTCAATCCGCCCGCCGCCTGCGCCCCCCGGTTCAGCGCGCCCCTGCGGCGTCAAGACACCATCCGCCCACGCTGCCTTCCGGCGCTGGCTCTGCGCGACCTTCCGCCATCTTCCGTCGACTGCCGGCGCCTCAGCTGGACCCCGTGCGCCAAGTCACCCCGCAGCCCTCTCGATGCGTGACCTTCGGCATCTACCGCCGACTGCCGGCGCCTCAGCCAGACCCCGCGCGCCCGGTCACTCCGCAGCCCTGTCCGTGCGTGACGAATGCCAACTACCTGCGCCCCAGCTATACCCCGGCCCGAGTTCAGCGCGCCCCGCGGCCTCTCGCCATCCGCCTGCAGCCTCCGCCATCTGCCACGACCGTCCGCGCCCCAGCAGTCACCCAGCCCCGGCCCGGCTCACCGACCGTCGAGCCCCTCAACCGCCGAGCAGGCCCCGCGCAAATCCCTCACCCGTCCCAAACCGAAGCCCCCTGCCGCAGCACTGAGACCCCGGACGGATCCGTCACCGGCCACAGCTCCACCACATACCGGTAATGCTCCCCGAACTCATGCTCGTTCCACGTCACCGACGGCGGCCCAGCCGGCACATACGAAACCCGAGCCCGGTACAACCCCGCCACCACCGAAAAGAACTTCTCCTGCGACGGGTAGTCCGAAGGCCCGGAAATCACCACCCGGCCACTCGGAACCGGAAGATCCGCTTCCACCACGTGCTCCGCCTCCGCGATCACCGCGGGCGGGGACGGCACCAACGTCACCGAAGACTCCACCACATCCGAGCGGGCCGTCACGATCGCGATGCCGCCGGGTTCGGAAGCGATCCGGTGGTCGAGGGCGGCCGGGGTCCAGCCGCTGCCGGTCAGGTGGGATGCCGAGTCGCGGAGGGAGAACTGGCGCTGGTCGGCGTGGACTACCAAAAGCACACCTACCACCCTAGCCAGGACCCGCCCCGAAATGGTATCGACGGCGGGGTTAGCGTTGGGGCCATGACCACTGCTTCCGTCGACGTCGACACGGCCCGCAGCGACTACGCGGCCCTGGTCGGCCGAGGCCTCTCCCTGGACATCACCCGTGGCAAGCCGTCGCCTGAGCAGCTCGACCTTTCGAACGCGCTGCTGAGCCTCCCCGGCGATGGCTCCTTCAAGGCCGAAGACGGCACCGACGTCCGCAACTACGGTGGCCTGAAGGGCCTGGCCGAGCTGCGCCGCATCTTCGCCGGCGCGCTGCAGGTGCCCGCCGAGCAGCTGCTTGCCGCCGGGAACTCGAGCCTCGAGCTGATGCACGACGCCGTCGTGCAGGCGCTGCTGAGCAAGCTGCCCGGGGCCGAGCGCCGGTGGGCCGACGAGCCGCAGATCAAGTTCCTCGCGCCCGTTCCGGGGTACGACCGGCACTTCGCGCTCACCGAGCGGTTCGGCATCGAGCTCGTCCCGGTCGCGATGACCGACGAGGGCCCGGACATGGACGCCGTCGAGACGCTGGTCGCCGAAGACCCCGCCGTCAAGGGGATCTGGTGCGTCCCGAAGTACAGCAACCCGACCGGGGTCACGTTCAGTGACGACGTCGTGAAGCGGCTCGCCACCATGCGCACCGCGGCGCCGGACTTCCGGATCTTCTGGGACAACGCCTACGCCGTGCACCACCTCACCGACGACGAGCCGGAGCTGGCCGACCTGCTGGCGCTGGCCACCGAGGCCGGCAACGCCGACCGCGTGTTCGTCTTCGGCTCGACCTCCAAGATCACCCTGGCCGGGGCCGGCGTCGGGTTCTTCGGGGCTTCCGAGGCCAACCTCGCCTGGTGGACCGGCAACATCGGCAAGCGCACCATCGGCCCGGACAAGGTCAACCAGCTGCGCCACGCCCACTTCCTCAAGGACGAGGCCGGCGTCCGCGCCCACATGCGCAAGCACGCCGAGATCATCGGGCCGAAGTTCGCGGCCGTCGACCGCATCCTCACCGAGGAGCTGGCCGACCTCGCGTCCTGGACCAAGCCGACCGGCGGTTACTTCATCACGCTGACCGTCCCCGCGGGCACCGCCAAGGAGGTCGTGCGGCTGGCCAAGGAGGCGGGGGTCGCGCTGACCCCCGCCGGGGCGACCCACCCGCACGGGGCCGACCCGGACGACGCCGTGATCCGGATCGCGCCGACCTTCCCGAAGCTCGCCGAGGTCGAAGAGGCCGTCCGCGCGCTGGCCGTCTGCGTCCGGCTCGCGGTCGCCGAACGCGGCTGACCAGGCGAAAGACAACCGGGAAGAATTTTTTCCCGATTTGACCGAGCCGGGGGCCGTCCAGGTACGTATCACCGTTGGGTGAGGTGGACGAACTCGTCACGAGAGGACGTCCCCCGGTGTTCGGAAAACGCTACACACGGCAGCTGATCGAGCGCAGCGCGGAGAACGCGACCGACCGCCGCCGCTTCCTCAAGGCTGCGGGAGCGGCGGGGCTCGGCGTCGCGGGCGCCGGCGCGCTCGGCACGGCGCTGTCGCTGGGGCTCGGCTCGGCCGGTGCCACGCAGCAGTACGGCGCGCAGGGCGGCGATGCCGCGAAGGAGGCGGCGAGCGACGCCGCCGTGCTGAACTTCGCGCTCAACCTGGAGTACCTGGAGGCGAACCTCTACTCGTTCGCCGTCTCCGGCTACGGGCTGAACGAGAAGTACGTCAACGGCATCGGCAACCTCGGCAAGGTCTCCGGCGGGCACGCCGTGAAGTTCAAGAGCGAGCACGTCAAGCAGATCGTCCAGGAGATCGCCGGCGACGAGGTCGCCCACGTCAGCTTCCTGCGCAAGGCGCTCGACAAAGCCGCCGTCGCGCAGCCGGAGATCGACTTCCAGAACAGCTTCACCGCGGCCATGCAGGCCGCGGGTGTGATCAAGCAGGGCCAGACGTTCGACCCGTTCGCCAGCGAGAACAACTTCCTGCTCGCCGCGTACCTGTTCGAAGACGTCGGCGTGTCCGCCTACAAGGGCGCGGCGCCGCTGGTCAACAACAAGACCTTCCTCGACGCGGCGGCGGGCATCCTCGCGGTCGAGGCCTACCACGCGGGCATCGTGCGCGCGCAGCTGTTCGAACGCGGCCTCGGCGACGTCACGAACAAGATGTCCGACGCCCGCGACAGCCTCGACGGCAAGGCCGACGACGACGAAGGCGTGCTCAAGGACGGCAAGGCGAACCTCGTGCCTGCCGACGCCAACGGCATCGCGTTCGGCCGGTCGGCCGACCGCGTGCTCAACATCGCCTACCTCAACCCGGACAAGGTGTCCTCGGGCGGTTTCTTCCCGCGCGGCCTCAACGGCGACATCGCCACCAGTGGCGCCAAGGAGTGAGCCCCGCGTGCCGCCGTCACGGTAACGTCGTGGTCGGCGGCACGCGGAGTCCACGAGGGGGAGCAGGGTGCGGGTACTGGTTGCGGGTGGCGGGATCTCCGGCACGGTCACGGCGATGGCGCTGAAGCTCGCCGGGCACGAGCCGGTCGTCTTCGAGGCCTACCCGGCGGGCGGGGACGACATCGGCGCGTTCCTCACGATCATGCACAACGGCATGGACGCCCTGCGCGCGATCGGTGCCGACCAGCCCGTGATCGACGCGTCCTTCGCGGCGATCGGGGTCGAGCTGGTCGCCCCGAACGGCGAGACCGTGGGGCGCCGCGAGTTCGACACCGAAGGCCTCGACGGGCCGCGCACGATGACCCGCGCGACGCTCTACCGCGTCCTCCAGGACGAAGCCGCGCGCCGGGGCGTGCCGCTCGAACGCGGCAAACGCCTCGTGAGCGCGGAGACCGGACCGGACGGCGTCACGGCGGAGTTCGCGGACAGCACCACCGAAACGGGTGACGTGTTGGTCGGCGCGGACGGGTTGCGTTCGGTCGTCCGGCGGCTGATCGACCCGGCCGCGGACGAGCCGCGCTACACCGGGCTGACCGTCGTGTACGGCTACACCCGCGCCGAGGGGCTCCCGGCGGCGCCCGGGGTCTACCGGATGGTCCGCGGCAGCAAAGCGGCGTTCGGGTTCACCACCGACCCGGACGGCGCCACGTTCTGGTTCGCCCGCATCCCGGACGCCGAGCGCCCGCGCGCGGAGATCGCCGCGGTCACCCCGGCGGGCTGGCGCGAGTTCGCGCACGCGGCGTTCGAGGGAGAACCGTTGCCCTGCGCCGAAATCGTCGCCGCCACCGGTGACGAGGTGTTCGGCGGCCACTCCTACGACGTCCCCGAAACGCGCGTCTGGTCGACACCGGAGATGGTGCTGACCGGGGACGCCGCGCACGCCGCGTCCCCGGCCGCGGGCCAGGGCGCATCGATGGCGCTGGAGGACAGCGTGATCCTCGCGCAGTGCCTGCGCGACCTGCCGGACCCGGCGTCGGCTTTCGCGGCGTACGAAGGCTTGCGGCGCGAGCGGGTCGAGAAGCTGGTGAAGGCGAGCGCGGGCGGGGACGTCGGCGAGGAACGCGGCTGGCTCTACTCGCACCACATCGACTGGGACGCGAAGATCACCGCCCGATGAGCCTCGGCCCGCCGCCCCGGCGCATCGACGTCACCGCCGACCAGGTGCGGCGGCTCGTCGCCGCGCAGTTCCCGCACTGGGCGGACCTTCCCGTGCGTCCCGTGGCGAACGGCGGCTGGGACAACCGGACCTTCCACCTCGGCGACGCGATGTCGGTGCGGCTGCCCAGCGCGGCCGAGTACGCCCTGGCCGTCGAGAAGGAACAGCGCTGGCTCCCGGTGCTCGCGCCCCGGCTGCCGCTGCCGATTCCGGTTCCCCTGGCGGAAGGCCGGCCCGGAGCGGACTACCCGTTCGCGTGGTCGGTTTACCCGTGGCTCGACGGCGAACCGGCGACGGCGGAGGGCATCGCGGACCCCGTCGGGTTCGCGACCGACCTGGCCGGGTTCCTGGCGGCGCTGCAGGACGTCGACCCCACGGGCGTACCCGGGCCGGGGAAGCACAACTGGTTCCGGGGCGGCCCGCTGCACACCTACGACGAGCTGGTCCGGCACCTGCTCGACGACCTGACCGGCGAAATCTGGCAGGTCGCGCTCGACGCGCGCTGGGACGGGGTGGCGCGCTGGCTGCACGGCGACGTCGCCGCCGGGAACCTGTTGCTGGACAAGGGGAAGCTCGCCGCGGTCATCGACTTCGGCAGCTGCGGCGCCGGCGATCCGGCCTGCGACGTGGCCATCGCGTGGACGCTGCTGACCGCCGGCGGCCGCCGGGTGTTCCGCGAGCGGCTGGCGATCGACGACGCCACGTGGGCCCGCGGCCGCGGCTGGGCGCTGTGGAAGACGCTCGGCACCCGGTCCCGCGCGCACGGCCGTGAAGCCGCCGAAGCGGAGCGCGTCCTCGGCGAAATCCGTGCCGAGTACGGCGGCTGACGTCAGGCGCCGCACGAGTCGCGGATGACCAGTTTCGTCGGCAGCCGCACCGGTTCGGGGGCGCCCACGTTCTCGATCATCGCCAGCAGCGCGCCGGCCGCCGCCGTGCCGAAGCCGGGCTTGTCCTGGGCCACCGTCGTGAGTGCCGGGTCCACCAGCGACGCCACCTCGATGTCGTCGAACCCGACCACCGCCAGGTCGTCCGGCACCCGCAGCCCGGCCGCGCGGGCCGCCAGCAGGGCGCCGACCGCCATCTCGTCGCTGGCCGCGAACACCGCCGTCGGCGGGTCCTTGCGCGCGAGGAGCCGGCGCATGCCGACGAAGCCGCTCTCG
>NZ_JAAGNB010001825.1:0-6108 GCF_010550475.1 Amycolatopsis sp. SID8362 | reverse complement strand
CAGCGGCGCCAGCGCCGGGTCGGCGCCGAGGACACGGGTGACCGCCGCCGGGTCGGCGTCGAGGTCGAGCAGCCGGCGCACCCGGCTGACCGCGCTGCCGAGGTCGCGCAGGTCGGTGAGCACCAGCTCGCAGCGCACGTGGTCCGGTCGCGGCGTCAGCCGGACCGCGCCGGTGCCGTGGGCGAGCCGCAGGGTCCGGGCGTAGGACTCCGGCGTGACGGCCTCGACGCCCGGCAACGCGTCGTCGGCGAAGAAGCGAAGCAACCCCACGGCGTCGAACGGCGGCCGGAACGGCAACCGCAGGCTGAGCCGCGTCCCGCTCACGTCGCCGTGACGCCCTCGTCGTGACGCCGCGAAAGCGCGAAGCTGCGAAGGCGTCGTCGCGAACACCTCGCGGATCGTCTCGTTGAACTGCCGCACGCTGGAGAAACCCGCGGCGAACGCGACGTCGGTCAGCGGCAGCTCGGACAGCTCGATGAGCAGCCGCGCCGAGTGCGCGCGGTGTGCGCGGGCCAGGGCGAGCGGGCCGGCGCCGAGTTCGGCGGTCAGGACCCGGCCGAGCTGGCGTTCCGAGTAGCCGAGCCGGCGCGCGAGGCCGGGGACGCCCTCGCGCTCCACGGTCCCGTCCGAGATCAGGCGCATCGCCCGCGCGGCGAGGTCGGCGCGCACGTTCCAGTCGGGCGAGCCGGGCACGGCGTCGGGCAGGCAGCGGCGGCAGGCGCGGAAGCCGTTGGCCTGCGCGGCCGCCGACGTCGGGAAGAAGCGGACGTTCTGCGCCTTGGGCGTCGACGCCGGGCACGAGGGGCGGCAGTAGATGCCGGTGGTGCGGACGGCCATGATGAACTGGCCGTCGAAGCGCGAGTCGCGGGCGGTGACCACGCGGTAGCAGCGTTCGACGTCGCGCCAGAGCGCCGGCGGCTCGGTTGTCGTGACCATGGATCCGAGCATGCCAGCAGGTCAGCGCCGTGTCTGGCGGAAATCCGACGCGGCGTTGGGTGCGTGGGGCCGGAGCGGGGGAGACACGTAGACTGCGGGGTCGTGAGCCTCACCCTCGGTATCGTCGGCCTGCCCAACGTCGGCAAGTCCACCCTGTTCAACGCGCTGACCCGCAACGACGTGCTCGCCGCGAACTACCCGTTCGCGACGATCGAGCCGAACGTCGGCGTGGTGCCGCTGCCGGACCCGCGGCTGGACCAGCTGGCCGAGGTGTTCGGCTCGGAGAAGACGGTGCCCGCCGTCGTGTCCTTTGTGGACATCGCGGGCATCGTGAAGGGTGCCTCCGAGGGCGCCGGGCTGGGCAACAAGTTCCTCGCGAACATCCGTGAGGCCAACGCGATCTGCCAGGTCATCCGCGTGTTCGACGACCCCGACGTGGTGCACGTCGACGGCCGCATCGACCCGTCGAGCGACATCGAGACGATCAACACCGAGCTGATCCTCGCCGACCTGCAGACCCTGGACAAGGCGCTGCCGCGGCTGGAGAAGGAAGCGCGGACGAAGAAGGAGAACAAGCCCGCGCTCGACAACGCCCAGAAGGCGAAGGAGATCCTCGACGCCGGGCGCACGCTCTTCCAGGCCCAGAAGGAAGTCGACTTCGACGCGCTGCGCGAGCTGAGCCTGCTGACGACGAAGCCGTTCCTGTACGTCTTCAACGCGGACGAGTCGGTGCTGACCGACGAAGCCCGCCGCGAGGAGCTGACGAAGCTGGTCGCCCCCGCGGACGCCGTGTTCCTCGACGCGAAGGTCGAAGCGGAGCTGCTGGAACTGGACGACGAGGAATCGGTCCGCGAGCTGCTCGAGTCCGTCGGCCAGCCGGAGCCGGGCCTGTACTCCCTGGCCCGCGCGGGCTTCCACACCCTCGGCCTGCAGACGTACCTGACGGCGGGCCCCAAGGAATCCCGCGCCTGGACGATCCCCCAGGGCGCAACGGCCCCCCAGGCCGCGGGCGTAATCCACACGGACTTCGAGCGCGGCTTCATCAAGGCGGAAATCGTGTCGTTCGACGACCTGCTGGAGGCGGGCTCGATGGCGGCCGCCCGAGCAGCGGGCAAGGTCCGCATGGAGGGCAAGGACTACGTGATGGCCGACGGCGACGTGGTGGAGTTCAGGTTCAACGTCTGACCCGCGAACTCACCCCGGCCGAGCGGACGACGCTGGACGTCCTGCTCGCCGGTGACTTCCCCGGCGCGGCCGAACTGCGGGTGCAGGCTGGCACCGCGAAAGTGACCGGGAGCTGCGGTTGCGGATGTCCGACCATCGACCTGGTGGTCGACGCAACCACGCCCAAAGCCGAGATCGCGGAGCGGGTGGCGGTCGAAGCCGATGTGCTGGCCGGCGGACTCATCGTGTTCGTCGACCAGGGCAAGCTGTCGAGGCTCGAGTACTGGACCGTCGAAGGCGAGCCCCCCAGCCGCGTTCCCAGCGCCGGACGAGATCCGTTGAGAACGCCGCCGCTGTGGGGGCCCAAGGCATACAGCGTCGAGAAGGTGTCGAGCACCTGGCCTGTGCAGTGTCTGCGAGGCTGCACGCTCACCTGTGCGAGTGTCAGTTCGTTCAATTGAGCGAACTCGGCCAGCTAGATTCCTTCTTCGTCTGTTGATGTCCGTCGACACTGACTACAGTCGTCGAACTGGGAGGGTATATGGACACGAACGACGAGTCGTATGCGCGCGTTGTAGGTGAGCTTCGAAGGCGGATTCCCGACCTCGCCGAGCAAGTGGATCGTGAAGTCAGGTACGGGCGATCTGTATCTGAAAAAGGCCTGCGCGACGAGGGGCGGTACCAGGAACGGGCCGAGCGGCTCGCCGAGACGAAATTGACGCCGCTACGCACGACCGATGTGGCTGTCGTACCCTATACGGACGATGAGCGACTCGAGTTGATCCGACAAGCGTTGTTGACGCTGGCGGAGTCGATGTATTCGTCGCGTGATTCCGTTCTGCGGGAGCTGCAAGAACTTGGTCTGCAAACAACCATCACGTTCGAGGAACCAGCGGAACAGGACACGACAGTCACGGAGGTCGACCTGAGAGCGGAGGCTGATCGGGCAGCACGGACGCTACGTGAGGTCCGGGCGCTTCTCGATGCCCGGGCGGACTCTGATCGAGGTGCCCCCTGATGACCCGAGCCGATCTGATCACGAACATTGAGAGCGCGATCGGTGCCTTGCAAGCCGCGTATCGGAGTGGCGCGGACGAGTCGGACCTCTACGAAGCTTCGCTGCTGGTGCTGTGCCTGGATGCGGCACGTGCGGCCGGTGGAACGGTTATGCTGACCGACGACGGTCGGTACTCCGTGACGAGCGCTCGGTTCCGGCGAAGCCCGGGCAATCTCTGGAGTTCAGGGTTTACCTACGCACTGGTCACATTTCCGGGCACGCCGAAGGCTCTCGAAGTTCATCTAGGCGTCTTTGTTGCGGCCAGCAAATCCAGAGTGGCGCACGAGTGTGACGTCGCGATTCTTGACCACACCGAAGCTGAACGGAGCCGTCAGGGGGCCGTACACCCTCGCAGTCAGAAACTTGTCGCTGTAATCGAGGCCAAGCACTACAGCACCTCCCCCTCGCTGGGGGTCGGTCGGGCTTTCCTGGGGTTGGCGCAGGAATTGGGACAGGTCAAGTGTTCACTGGTGTTCCCGTCGCGGAGTTCAGCGAGTATCGCCGGATTGGCAGCCAGGCACACGAGTGAAGCCTATAGCGAACTGATGGCAGGCAACGAAGCCGCCCTGAGGCTGCGATCGCGTCTTGACCAGGCCATTCGTAACTGGAAAGACGCGATCTGACCCTGGAAGGCTCTCAGTGTCGTCCGCATGAGCGCAACTGCTGTGGCCTCGATCGAGGCGCCCGTGGCCAGCACCTCGGGCGAGTCGCCGTCGTGCTCGATGGGAACTCGAACAGGGCAGGCCATCGTCTTCGGTTCCCGACCGAAAAGAGTGTCGGACCCGAGGACGCTCCGAGAACGCCGCCGCTCCTAAAGTCAGAGCGGCGGCGTGGACGAACTCAGCCGAGCAGGCCCAGCAGGGCGATGGTGATCAGCACCACCGCGGGGGCGAGGGCGTTGATCCAGGCGCGCTGCGCGGGGGTGAGGACGGCGGTGCTGTTCATGGCGTTTCCTAGGGCCGAAATCGATGCTTCCGCCCTGCTCAGCGCGCTGATCATGCCCTTCGTTAGCGGCTGTGATCGAACTCACGGGCATCCGGGTGACGGCGGCCGCGGGCGGTGAACCAGAGCACGCCGCCGGCTGCTGCCACCATCGTCGCGAATGCTGCCGTGCCCACCACGATCGCCTGGGTCATAACCGTCTCTCCTAGCAAAGTCGTTTACTGGGAGACGTCGAAACTCCCGAAATGTGCACCCAGAGTAACCAGGATCACAGCGACGACAGCACCGAGTCGATCTGCTCCGCCAGGGCGAAGTCCTTCGACGTCAGGCCGCCCGCCGAGTGGGTGCTGAGGCGGAACGTCAGGGTGCGCCAGCGGATGTCGATGTCCGGGTGGTGGTCGGCCTCCTCCGCCAGCACCGCCACGCGGTCCACCACCTCGATCGCCTGGGGGAACGAGGCGAGTTCCACCTCGCGGGAGATCACCGCGCCCGACCTGGTCCAGTTGCTGCCGAGGGCGCGATCGGCCTCGGCGTCGCTCAAGATTTCCGTCATGTCTCCATGGTCGTCCGTCCTGGACTACGCTGCACGGTTGCCACGGGAGTCCGGTCAGCCGGGCTGAGAGGCGGGTCACCCCCGCGACCGTTCGCACCTGACCGGATCATGCCGGCGAAGGGAGGGCTTTCCTCCTCGTCCGGCGAAGTGCAGGAGGGGTAGATGAAACGCAGGGCTGTTCGCGCCGCGACGGCCGTCGCCGTCGTCAGCGTCGTCGCCGCGGGGTGCTCGCTGTCGGATGGCGATGGTGGCACGCAGCAGACGCCCACCGTCACCCTCGTGACGCACGATTCCTTCCTGGCGCCGCAGGAGGTGCTCGACGCCTTCCAGAAGCAGTCGGGCATCAAGATCTCCGTGCTCAAGCAGGGCGACGCCGGATCGCTGACCAACAAGCTCGTGCTCACCAAGGCCAACCCGGTCGGCGACGTCGCGTTCGGCGTCGACTCGACCTTCGCCTCGCGCGCGCTCTCCGAAGGCGTCTTCGAGCCCTACACCAGCCCGGAGGCCGATCGCGGGCCGCAGCGGTACGCCGTCGACCCCGAGCACCGGCTCTCCGCCGTCGACGTCGGGGACGTCTGCGTCAACGTCGACACGAACTACTTCACCACCAAGGGGATCCCGGCGCCCACCAATTACGACGACCTGGCCGACCCGAAGTACAAGGACCTGCTCGTCGCCGAGGACCCGGCCACGGCGTCGCCGGGGCTCGCGTTCCTCCTCGGCACCATCGCGAAGTACGGCGAGGCCGGCTGGAAGGACTACTGGACGAAGCTGAAGGCCAACGGCCTCAAGGTCGTCAGCGGCTGGGAAGAGGCCTACACCAAGGAGTTCTCCGGCTCCTCCGGCAAGGGACCGCGGCCGATCGTCGTCTCGTACGCGTCTTCGCCGGCCGCCGAGGTCGGGGACGACGGGAAGCCGCGCACCAAGGCCCTGCTCGACACCTGCTACCGGCAGGTCGAGTACGCCGGGGTGCTGGCGGGCGGCAAGCAGGCCGACAGCGCGCGCAAGGTCGTCGACTTCCTGCTGTCGCAGCAGTTCCAGGCGACCGTCGCCGCGAACATGTACGTCTACCCGGCGCGCCAGGGCGTCGACCTGCCCGCGGGCTGGGCGCAGGTCGCGCCGCTGCCGCAGAAGCCGCAGACGCTGACACCGGACCAGGTGCAGGCCGGCCGGGAGAAGTGGATCGGCGAATGGCGCACGCTCGTGCAGTAACTCCGCCACCGACCGCCCGCGGGCTCGGCCTGGCACTGCTCGGACTGGCCCCGATCGGGTTCCTGGTGGTGTTCTTCGCCTGGCCCGTGCTGGCGATCGTCGGCCGCGGGTTCGCCGAGGGCGGCCTCGGCGTCGTCCTCGGCGACGCGCGGACCTGGCAGCTGGCCGGGTTCACCGTGGCGAGCGCGGCGGCGTCGACGGTGGTCGCCGTCGTGGCCGGGCTGCCGGTGGCGTTCCTGCTGGC
>NZ_JAAGNB010001767.1:0-12451 GCF_010550475.1 Amycolatopsis sp. SID8362 | reverse complement strand
CCGCTCGCGGCCGCGGCCGCCATGGGCGTGCTCGCGGTCGGCGGCAGCGGTCTCGTGCTGGCCCGGCGGGCGCGACGGCGCTGATCCGGCGTGGGGGAGCGGGGTAGCGTCTGGGCGGCCCAACCGATCGGGTCGCCCAGACGTGTGAACCCGCAGGAGAGCAGAAGGGGGAGAACATGCCGACGAGGATCACGAGCAGACGGGGCTACCTGATCGCCCTCGTCCTCGCGTTGCTGGCCGCGCTGGTGGTCGTGGCGCTGGTGTTCGGCGGCGGTTCCGAGCCGCCGACCGCCCAGCCGCCGCCCGCTCGGCCGGTCGCCGTGCAGCCCGAACCCGCCAAGCAGGACGCCGTCGCCGCCCTCCCCAAGTCCGACCCCGTGTCGATCGACATCCCGAAGATCGCCGCGCACTCCTCGCTGGTCCCGCTCGGCCTCAACGCCGACAACACGATCGAGGTACCGCCGGTGACCACGCCGCTGCAGGCCGGCTGGTACACCTACGCGCCGACGCCCGGCGAGACCGGGCCGGCCGTCGTGCTCGGGCACGTCGACGGGAACCACCAGAAGGGCATCTTCTTCCGGCTCAAGGAGCTGGCCGCGGGCGATCGGGTGTCGATCGCGCGCGCGGACGGCACCACGGCGGTGTTCGAGGTGACGAAGGTGCACCAGGTGCCGAAGAAGGACTTCGAGGGCGAAGGCGTCTACGACGACACCCCCGGCCCCGAACTGCGCCTGATCACCTGCGGCGGTGTCTTCGACCGGACCGCGCGCAACTACGTCGACAACATCGTCGTCTACGCGAAGCTCGTCGGGCACTGAGTCCTTCGGCCCTGGTTTTGTCGGTGGTGGGTGCCAGACTGTGTCGGCCGTCACCCCGGCGGCGTTCACGAGGGTTGGGAGTCGAAATGGTGTTCCGGGACGAGCGGTGGCCGGACGGTACGCCCAGTTGGGTGGACCTGATGGTGCCCGACCAGGCGAAAGCGGTGGCCTTCTACAGCGGCCTGTTCGGCTGGGACGTGCGGACGGGCGGTGAGGAAACCGGCTTCTACGGCATGGCGGAGCTGCGCGGGCGGCCGGTCGCCGGCATCGGGCAGACGCCGCCGGGCCAGGAGATGCCCGCGGTGTGGACGACGTACCTGGCGGTGTCCGATGTGGACAAGACGGTCGCGGCCATCACCGAGGCCGGCGGCCAGGTCGTGATGCCGGTCATGGAGGTCATGAAGGAGGGCCGGATGGCGGTGGCGGCCGACCCGGCGGGCGCCGTCTTCGGCCTCTGGGAAGCGGGCAACCACATCGGCACCCAGGTCACGGCGGCGCCGGGCGCGCTGGCCTGGAACGAGTGCATGAGCCGCGACTACCCGGCGGCGAAGGCGTTCTACGAGCAGGTCTTCGGCTACGGCTTCCAGGACCTGTCGAACGACGACTTCACGTACGCGGTCCTGCTGCTCGACGGCCGCCCGGTCGGCGGGCTGGGCGCGCTGCCGGCGTCGGTCCCGGCGGAGGTGCCGTCGAACTGGTCCACGTACTTCTCGGTGGCGGACGCCGACGCGAGCGCGGCGAAGGTCGCCGAACTCGGCGGGCAGGTGCTGGACCAGCCGTTCGACTCGCCGTACGGCCGTCAGGTGCGGGTGCAGGACGACCAGGGCGTGCCGTTCCTGGTGATCGCGCCGAACGAGCAGTCGGGCAAGCCGGAGGGCTGGGAGGAGTGAGTCCGTGACCGAGCAGGCCGGAGGCGCGTCACCGCGCCCCCGGCCCGGCCGGTTCAGTCCTCGTCGGACACCCAGTCGAAGGTCTTCGTCACGGCCTTCTTCCAGTTCCGGTACTCGCGGTCGCGGCGGGCGTCGTCCATCGCCGGGTCCCACTGCTTGTCCTGCGCCCAGTTGGTCCGGATGTCGTCTTCGGACTTCCAGAACCCGACCGCCAGCCCGGCGGCGTACGCGGCGCCCAGCGCGGTCGTCTCGTTGACCACCGGGCGGATCACCGGCACACCGAGGATGTCGGCCTGGAACTGCATGAGCAGCTCGTTGACCACCATGCCGCCGTCGACCTTGAGGGAGGTGAGCGCGACCCCGGAGTCGGCGTTCATCGCGTCGATGACCTCGCGCGACTGGAACGCCGTCGCCTCCAGCACCGCGCGGGCGAGGTGGCCCTTGTTGACGAACCGGGTGAGGCCGACGATCGCGCCGCGGGCGTCGGAACGCCAGTAAGGAGCGAACAGACCCGAGAACGCCGGGACGAAGTACGCGCCGCCGTTGTCCTCGACGCTGCGGGCGTGCTCCTCGATCTCGGCCGCGGTCGTGATCAGGCCGAGGTTGTCGCGCAACCACTGCACCAGCGAACCGGTGACGGCGACGGAGCCTTCCAGCGCGTAGATCGTGTCGTTCGAGCCGATCTTGTAGCAGACCGTGGTGAGCAGCCCGTTCTGCGACATCACCTTTTCGGTGCCGGTGTTGAGCAGCATGAAGTTGCCGGTGCCGTAGGTGTTCTTGGCCTCGCCGGGCGAAAGGCAGGCCTGGCCGAACGTCGCGGCCTGCTGGTCGCCCAGGATGCCCGCGATCGGGACGCCCGCGAGCGCGCCCTTCTCGCGGACCTTGCCGTACTCCTCGGACGAGGAACGGATCTCCGGCAGCATCGAAAGGGGGATGCCCATCTCGCCGGCGATCTCGGCGTCCCACTGCAGGGTGTCGAGGTCCATCAGCATGGTGCGCGACGCGTTCGTGGGGTCGGTGACGTGCACCCCGCCGTCGGCGCCGCCGGTCATGTTCCACAGCACCCAGGTGTCCATGTTGCCGAAGATCAGGTCGCCGGCTTCGGCCTTCTCGCGCGCGCCTTCGACGTTGTCGAGGATCCACTTGATCTTCGGCCCGGAGAAGTACGTCGCGAGCGGGAGGCCGACCTTGGCGCGGTAGCGCTCTTGGCCGCCGCCGAGGTTGCCGAGCTCGGTGACGATCTTGTCGGTGCGGGTGTCCTGCCAGACGATCGCGTTGTACACCGGCTTGCCGGTCTTCTTGTCCCAGACGAGCGCGGTCTCGCGCTGGTTGGTGATGCCGACGGCGGCGATGTCCTTCGCGGTCAGGTCGGCCTTGGCCAGCGCGCCCGCGGCGACCCGGCGGGTGTTCTCCCAGATCTCCTCGGCGTTGTGCTCGACCCAGCCCGCCTTGGGGAAGATCTGCTCGTGCTCGCGCTGGTCGACCGAGACCACGCGGCCTTCGTGGTTGAAGATCATGCAGCGGGTCGACGTGGTGCCCTGGTCGATCGCGGCTACGTACGAAGTCATGTGCGCTCCAGGAATCCGGTGGGTCGGGCGATCACTTCAGGTTGTGGACGAGCAGGTAGACCAGCGCGGCCAGCGCGCCGCCGGCGAGCGGGCCGACGACCGGGATCCACGAGTAGCCCCAGTTCGCGTTGGCCTTGTTCTTGATCGGCAGCAGGAACGCGTACGCGATGCGGGGGCCGAGGTCGCGGGCCGGGTTGATGGCGTAGCCCGTCGGCCCGCCGAGCGACGTGCCGATCACGAGGACGACGAACGAGACGCCCGCGTAGCCGAGCGCCGAGTTGCCGAAGTTCGGCGTGCCGCCGTCGCCTGCCGCGAAGACCGGGCTGAGCAGGATCCACGCGACCAGCACGAAGGTGCCGATGATCTCGGTGACGAGGTTCCACGCGGTGTTCGGGATCTGCGGTGCGGTGGAGAAGATGCCGAGCGTGTTCTCCGGCTCGGGGTGGTCGTCGAACTGCAGCTTGTAGGTGGCCCAGCAGAGCACGGCGCCGAGGATCGCACCGGCCATCTGGCCGATGAAGTAGAAGGGCACGTCGCCCCACGGCGTCTTGTCGGCGATGGCGAGCCCGAGGGTCACCGCCGGGTTGAGGTGCGCGCCGCTGGGCGCGGCGATGCTGGCGCCGGTGAAGACGGCGAAGGCCCAGCCGAAGTTGATGAACAGGAAGCCGGCGTTGTGGCCGTTGTTCTTCCGGAGCACGTGGTTCGCGACCACACCGTTGCCGAGCAGGATCAGCGCGGCCGTTCCCAGTAGTTCCCAGACGATTATTGCCCCAGCACTCACCGCTTGCACCTCCACACTGGACACTCTGCGCAGGGTCGATCACGGCGTGCCACGGCACCGTTGCCGACCCACGTCCGCGCGACGTTACCGGGGCGTAGAAGCGGATTCCAAGCACCGGGTAGCGGAATCTTTTCAAGATCGCGGAGGGTTACGCCACAAGTGTCATCCGTGGACGGGCGGATGATCACCGGGTCGTGCGATGCTGGAAGCCTCGCCGGCACGAGGAGGAATGTCACGTGGCGCAGCACGCAGCGGAGACGAACCCGGCTCGACTGGGCCCGGTCAAGCGGGAAGAGACGTGGCAGCGCCTCGGCAAGGAGACGTTCGACCTCGTCGTGATCGGCGGCGGCGTGGTCGGGGCGGGCACGGCGCTGGACGCCGCGACGCGCGGGCTCCGGGTCGCGCTGGTCGAGGCCCGCGATCTCGCTTCGGGGACGTCGAGCCGGTCGAGCAAGCTCTTCCACGGTGGCCTGCGGTACCTGGAGCAGCTCGAGTTCGGCTTGGTCCGCGAAGCGCTTCGCGAACGCGAGCTGATGCTGACGACGATCGCGCCCCACCTGGTGAAGCCGGTGAGCTTCCTCTACCCGCTGACGCGCCGCGTGTGGGAACGCCCGTACACCGCGGCCGGCCTGCTGATGTACGACACGATGGGCGGCGCCCGCAGCGTTCCCGGCCAGAAGCACCTGACCCGCGCGGGTGCGCTGCGGATGGTGCCGGCGCTCAAGCGGTCCGCGCTGATCGGCGGGATCCGCTACTACGACGCCCAGTCCGACGACGCCCGCCACACCATGACGGTGGCCAGGACCGCGGCGCACTACGGCGCGGTCGTGCGGACGTCGACGCAGGTCGTCGGGTTCTTGCGCGAGGCGGACCGGGTGTCCGGCGTGCGCGTGCGGGACGTCGAAGACGGCCGCGAGACGGAGATTTCGGCGGCCGCGGTGATCAACTGCACCGGCGTGTGGACCGACGAGCTGCAACGGCTCTCCGGCGGCCGCGGGCGGTTCCGCGTGCGCGCCAGCAAGGGCGTGCACATCGTCGTGCCGCGCGACCGGATCGTCTCGGAGTCGGGGATGATCCTGCGCACCGAGAAGTCGGTGCTGTTCGTGATCCCGTGGCGCAACCACTGGATCGTCGGCACGACCGACACGGACTGGAACCTCGACCTCGCCCACCCGGCGGCGACGAAGCACGACATCGACTACCTGCTGGAGCACGTCAACAGCGTGCTGGCGACGCCGTTGACGCACGACGACATCGAAGGCGTGTACGCGGGCCTGCGCCCGTTGCTGGCGGGGGAGAGCGAAGAGACGTCGAAGCTTTCGCGCGAGCACGCGGTGGCGCGGGTCGCCCCGGGCCTGGTCGCGATCGCGGGCGGCAAGTACACGACGTACCGGGTGATGGCGGCGGACGCGGTCGACGCGGCCGCGGTGGACCTGCCGGGCCGCTCGCAGCCGTCGATCACGGACAAGGTCCCCTTGCTCGGCGCGGACGGCTACCACGCGCTGGTCAACCAGGCCGATCACGTGGCCGCCGAGCACGGCCTGCACCCGTACCGCGTCCGGCACCTGCTGGACCGCTACGGCTCGCTGGTCAACGAGGTCCTGGCGGCGGCGAACGGCCGTCCGGAGCTGCTGAAGCCGATCGAGCACGCGCCGGATTACCTGGGCGTCGAGGTGGTGTACGCGGCTTCGCACGAAGGGGCGCTGCACCTGGAGGACGTCCTGGCCCGCCGGACGCGCATCTCGATCGAGTACGCCCACCGCGGCGTGGACTGCGCGGAGCAGGTGGCGGGGCTGGTCGGCGACGTCCTCGGCTGGTCGCCCGAAACGGTGCGGCGCGAGATCGAGGTCTACAACGCGCGGGTCGAGGCGGAGCGGGAGTCGCAGTCCCAGCCGAACGACGAAGCCGCGGACGCGCTGCGGTCGGCGGCCCCGGAGGCACGGGCCGGGATCGTGGAGCCGGTGAGCTGAGTCGTCTGTCCACAGCCCCCGCGAGTTGTGGACAACGGCGGCGGTGGGGCGGCGAGAAGGCGGCTTTCGTCCGGGGGCGCCGATAGACTGGCCTCGGGGCCGCCCCCCTGGGAGTGGCGGGGGCTGTCGCCAGGACGGCCGGTGAGCTGCCGCAGCTGTTCAGGTCGCACCGGCACAGGCGGTGGTGTCGCGGTTCCTCAGCCTGAGCGAGCAGTACCGCCGAGTCGCGAGGGCTGTCGTCAGGACGTGCGGTGCCAGCGGATCAGGCGTTCGCCCGTCGGGGCGAGTTCGTCCTCCGGACCCAGCCGCGTGAACCCGCAGCGCTCGGCGACGATCGCCGAAGCCGCGTTGCTCTCCTCGTACCGGTAGCTCACCTCGGCCAGGCCCAGCCCGCCGAAGCCGAATCGCAGGGCCGCGCTCAACGCCGTCGTGGCGATCCCCTTGCCGCGCTCCGCCGGGTGCACCCAGATCGTCGCCTCCGCGTACGCCGCGTCCAAGTTCAGCTCGCGCAGGCCGACCTCGCCCAGCAGGCGCCCGGACGTCGGCTCGGCGATCGCCCACGAACAGCGCTCGTCGCCCGCCCACTGGGCCGCGCGCAGCGCCACGTACTCCGTGGCCTCGTCGAGGGTGCGCAGCCGGTAGTTCAGCACGTACTTGCGGTGCGTCGGGTCGGCGAACGCCTCCATCAGCAGCGGGCGGTCGTCCAGGTGCCGGTCGGCGCGCAGCTGGCGCAGGTAGTAGGTGCCCGCGTTGATCTCCACCGGTTCCACTCCGCCCAGCCTAGCCAGGCCGGGAGCACGCCGCTCCCGGCCCGGCGAGCAGCGCGGCTCAGGGGGTCAGGTGCCAGACCACGGGCACCCCGCCCTCGTCCAACGAGCCGTTCGTCGCGAAGCCGGCCAGGGAACCGTCGTCCGCGGCGAGGCGCGCTTGGAACTGCGTGTACGTGCCCGGGCGCTGGACTTCGCCGGGGACCGTTCCCCGCCACGCCGTCGCGTTGCCGGGCCATATCGTGCTCGACGGGTTCGGCAGCAGCCCCGCCGTCAAGCCCGCCTGGTTGACGCTGATCGCCGACGCGCCGCCCTCCAGGCCGACCGTGGCATCCGGGGTCGACCAGCGGGCCGCCTGCTCGCCCCCGCCCCAGCCCCGCTTGCCGACGACGACCCCGTTGCGGATCGCCAGTGCCTCGGCCCACGCCGCCGGGCTCGGGGACAGCTGCCGGATCACGCCGTTCTTCCACAGCGCCGACGTCGGTCCCGAGTCGAACAGGACCGTGCCGTCGTCGTCGAGGTCGCGGGCGTAGTACGTGTCGTTGCCCGAGGGGATGATCGTCGGCGCGGTGCCGTCCGCCGGCCACACGACCGTCGCCGCGTACGGGCCGGTGCGGTTGGCCCTGGCGAGCACGTCGCCGCGGGTGTTGACCGCGACCGCATACAGGTTCTCCCAGGTCGGCGGGTTCTCCTTGACGTGGAACCCGGTCGAGTCGAGGACGAACACGTGGTTCGTCTTCGTCTCGTAGTCGTAGGCGGTGCCCACCACGGTCCCGGCCGCGTTCTCGTCCACCGCGTCCGCGCGCTCGTACCCGGCGGGCAGCCCGCGCACCACCGGCTGCCCGCCGCGCCAGCTCACCACCTGCTGGACGCCGTTCACCGCGAAGGTGCCGGTGTACTCACCCTTCCCGTTCGACCCGGTCAGGAACCCGTTGCCGCCGCCGGCCGGCAGCGGCAGGACGGTGGGGCGCCACGGGATGCGGATCCCCAGCGCGCCGGCGGGCTGCGCCAGCACCGCCACCGAAACCGCGGCGACGACGGGTGCGGCGAACCGCACCCAGGACTTGCTGCTCATCGATTCTCCGTTTCCCCCCGACCGCACCGGGTTCATCGGTCCGGACGGGGGGATGTTGCGCGGCGAACGGAGTAATTCCGATCAAGGGGTCAGGCGCCACACCACCGGCACGCCGTACGAGTCGCTCGGGCTGTTCGCCGCGTAGCCCGCCAGTGAGCCGTCGTCCGCGGCGACCTTCGCCTCGAACGTCGAGTAGCCGCTCGGTGCGCGGACCTCGCCCGGGGTCGTGGTGCGCCACACGATCGCGTTGCCGACGATGACCGGCCCCGACGGGTTCGGCACCAGCCCGGCCGTCAGGCCCGCCTTGTTGACGCTCAGCGCGCGCCCACCGCCCGCCAGTGCGACCCACGGGCTCGTGGCGGAGGACCAGCGGACCGCCTGCTCGACGCCGCCCCGGATCGCCGTCCCGACCACGACGCCGTTGCGGATCGCGGAGCCCCAGGCCTGGAGGGACGGCTCCGGCGAGAGGTACCGGAGAACGCCGTCCTTCCACAGCGCCGAGCGGTTGCCCGAGTCGAACAGGATCGTGCCGTCCTCGTCGAGGTCGCGCGCGTAGTACGTGTCCGGCGTCTTCGGGATCAGCACCGGCGCGCTGCCGTCCGCGCGCCACAGCACCGTGGCCTCGGCGCCGCCGCTGCCGAACTGCGTGGCCCGGCCGAGCAGGTCGCCGCGGGCGTTGATCGCGACGCCGTACACGTAGTCGTAGCCCGCCGGCACCTCGCGGATGTGGAACCCGGTCGCGTCCAGCGTGAACGCCCGGCTGATGAAGGTGTCGTAGTCGTGCACCGTGCCGGCCACCACGCCCGACGGGTTCTCGTCCGCGGCGAGCGCCGCCTCGTACCCGCTCGGCACGCCCCGCACCACCGGCTGCCCGTTCCGCCAGCTGACGACCGTCTGCACGCCGTTCACGTCGAACGTGCCGGTGTATTCGCCCTTGCCGTCCGATCCGGTCAGGACACCGGTGCCCCCGCCGGACGGCAACGGCAGGACCGTCGGCCGCCACGCGATGCGGATCGCGGCGTCCGCGGGCTGCGCCAGCGCCGCCACGGAAAGCGCGGCCACGACGGGCGCCACGAGCCGCCCCCAGAACTTGCGTTTCATCGTCTCTCCCTTGTCCCCGACCTGCACCCCCACCACGCCCGGTGCGGCGGTTCGGTTGCCGGTGAAGGGGAGATCAGCGCGGGCGGCGGACCCGCGCGAGCGCCGCCACTACGAGCGGCAGCGCGACCGAGATGATCAGCAGCCGGCCGCGGGACAGGATCAGCACCGCGATCGCCAGCACGATCGCGATCGGCACCGCGCTGCGCGTCAGGAACTGGGAAAGCGCGTTCTCGCCGGGCGGGGCCGCCACCGGGGCGGCAGCGCCGTTCAGCAACGCGCTGGGCCGCGGCGACGGCAGGTCGTCGAACAGCGGGACGAGCTCGCTGACCCGTTTGGCCGCGGTGACCTTCGCGGACCGGGACCCGTACTCGTCGATGTCGAGGCGGCCGCTGCGGACGTGCTCCTCGAGGACGTCCAGGGCGTCTTGGCGTTCGGCGTCGCTCAACCGCATGTCGCTCACGGCGGGCTCAGCGGTCCAGGCCGCGCCGGTGCTCGCGGAACGAGTCGCGCAGCTCGCGCCGGCGCTCCCGGTCGCGCAAGTGCCGGTCGTGGCGGTCGTGGTGGCCGCCGCCGTGGCCCCACATCGCCCGGCCGAAGATGCTCAGCCCGATCGGGACGAGGATCAGCGCGCCGTGCACGACGCCGGTCGCGATCAGGGCGATGGTCGCGATCCAGATCAGCGGGAGGAACGCGGCGACGAACCGCTGCCCGCCGGTCCAGCCGTCCGGCCGGTTCGGCGGCCGCGGAGCCGGGGCGGCTTCCGGGGCCGGCGCGACGGCCTGCTGGACCTCTTCGTACTGGGGGTGCGGCGCGGGCAGGTCCGCGAAGATCTCGACGAGCTCGCCGCGCGTCTTGGCCGCGGTGATCCGCGCCGAGCGCTCGCCGTACTCGTCGATGTCGATCCGCCCCGCGCTCATGTGCTCACCGAGCGCGGACAGCGCGGACTCGCGGTTCTGGTCGCTGATCCGCAGCTGCGGAGACGGGACTTCGGTCACGTAGTCGATGGTAGGCCGCCTCGGGGGCGGCCCACCACGACATCCGTAACGAACTGCGCTACTTGAGCTCGAGCAGCTGCGTGCCCTGCGTCACGGCGGCGCCTACCTCGACCGAAAGCCCGGTCACGGTGCCCGCTTTGTGCGCGGTGACGGGGTTCTCCATCTTCATCGCCTCGAGGACGACGATCAGCTCACCGGCTTCGACCGACTGGCCCTCTTCGACGGCGACCTTGACGATGGTGCCCTGCATCGGCGCGGTGACGGCGTCGCCGCTGACCGCGGCCTTGGTGCCACCGGCCCGCTTGCGCGGCTTCGCCTTGACGGCGGTGCCGCCCCCGCCGCCGCCTTCGAGCGCGAACCCGCCCGGCAGCGAGACTTCCAGGCGCCGCCCGCCGACCTCGACCACGACGTTCTGCCGCGGCTCTTCTTCGGCGGCCTCGACGTCCGGCGCCACGAACGGCTCGATCTTGTTGTCGAACTCCGTCTCGATCCAGCGCGTGTGCACGCTGAAGCCGTTCTCGTCGCCGATGAACGCGGGGTCGTCGACGATCACGCGGTCGAACGGCAGCACCGTCGCCATGCCCTCGACGACCATCTCGGCCAGTGCCCGGCGGCTGCGCTCCAGCGCGTTGTTCCGGTCCGAGCCGGTGACGATCAGCTTGGCCAGCATCGAGTCGAACTGCCCGCCGATGACGCTGCCGGACTCGACTCCGGAGTCGACGCGGATGCCGGGGCCGCTCGGCGCGACGAACTTGGTCACCGTGCCGGGCGCGGGCAGGAAGCCGCGGCCGGCGTCCTCGCCGTTGATGCGGAACTCGATGGAGTGCCCGCGCGGCTCGGGGTCTTCGGTGATCCGCAGCTTTTCGCCGCGCGCGATGCGGAACATCTCGCGGACGAGGTCGAGCCCGGTGGTTTCCTCCGACACCGGGTGCTCGACCTGCAGGCGCGTGTTGACCTCCAGGAAGGAGATCGTGCCGTCGGTCGCGACGAGGTACTCGACCGTGCCGGCGCCGTAGTAGCCGGCTTCCTTGCAGATCGCCTTGGCCGACTCGTGGATCCGCGCGCGCTGCTCGTCGCTCAGGAACGGCGCGGGCGCCTCCTCGACGAGCTTCTGGTGCCGCCGCTGCAGCGAGCAGTCGCGGGTGCCGACGACGATCGCGTTGCCGTGCATGTCGGCCAGCACCTGCGCCTCGACGTGGCGCGGCTTGTCCAGGTACCGCTCGACGAAGCACTCGCCGCGGCCGAACGCGGCGACCGCCTCGCGGGTGGCCGACTCGAACAGCTCGGGGATCTCTTCGCGGGTGCGCGCGACCTTGAGGCCGCGCCCGCCGCCGCCGAACGCGGCCTTGATGGCCACCGGCAGGCCGTGCTCGTCGGCGAACGCGACGATCTCGGCGGCGTCCTGCACCGGCTCCTTGGTGCCCGGCACCAGCGGCGCGCCCGCGCGCATCGCGATGTGGCGGGCGGTGACCTTGTCGCCGAGGTCGCGGATGGCCTGCGGGCTCGGCCCGATCCAGGTCAGCCCGGCGTCGAGGACGGCCTGGGCGAAGTCCGCGTTTTCGGAGAGGAAGCCGTAGCCCGGGTGCACCGAGTCGGCGCCCGAGCGCTTGGCGGCGTCCAGGAGCTTGTCGAAGTTCAGGTAGCTCTCGGCGGCCGTGGTCCCGCCGAGCGCGAAGGCTTCGTCCGCGAGGCGGACGTGCGGTGCGTCGCGATCCGGGTCGGCGTACACCGCGACGCTGGCCAGACCGGCGTCCTTGGCCGCTCTGATCACGCGTACCGCGATCTCGCCCCGGTTGGCGACCAGGATCTTGGTCACCGGACCACCGGTGGATTCGCCGACCTGCTCGGCCACCCCGCACCTCCTGCGTCCCGACAGCTGCATTGCTGACCGCCCACGCGGTACCGGGGAGTCTACGGATATGACGTCGCGAGTCAGTTGAGTGAGAGGTGAACCACGCTCAGACGTGGTGGCGCAGCTCCTGGGGCAGCGGCGAGTCGAGCACGATGACGTCGTACGGGTTCGCCGCGTGCACCTTCGCCAGGTGCTCGGTGTTCACCAGCACCCACGGCTGGTGCTCGCCGCAGCAGTCGATGAGCCGGTCGAGCGCGGTGAACGCGACCAGCGCGGTGCGCCCGTCCGGCGTCCGGCGCAGCTCGATCGACGCGCCTTCGGTCTCGGCGCTGGCCGGGCCGGTGGGCAGGTACAAGGCGGGGGGAAGGTTCGGGTTGGTCACTCGGACAACATAGACGGACACGCAGCGCGAGCCGGTACCTCACCGATCGGGTGCACCGCCGGGGGATTTCAGCCACATCGGCCCGGGCGTCGCCCACACACCGTCGCGAACCGGCTTACGCTCTGTCTTATGCGGACTACGGCAGCGCGGACGCCCCGGTCGGCGCTGCTCACGGCGGTGCTGGCCGCGGTGGTGACGCTGGGCGCGATCGGCGCCGTGTTCGCGCTGCGCCCGCGGCCCGAAGCGCCCTCC
>NZ_JAAGNB010001720.1:0-14908 GCF_010550475.1 Amycolatopsis sp. SID8362 | reverse complement strand
CGGCACGCTCGTTCGGCCGCCCGCGCACCCCTGCGCCCGGCGGGCCGCGCCGGGATCCGCCCCGGTGGACGTCCGGCCGCGGTGGACACCGCCGCTGTCGTCGATGTCGTGCGGGAGGAGCTGAACGCCTACGACAAGAACATGTTCCGCGACGAGCCGGGTCTCCGTGCCTCTTTGTCTACATTGGATTCCCTGTGGACGGAGGTCGAGTCCGCGCTCACGGGGGAAGGCCGCGACGCCGTGTCCGCGCGCGAAACCGCGTCACTGGTCGCGATGGGCCGCTGGGTCAAGGAAGCGGCGTTGCAGAGGCCGGAAACACTCGGCATGCACTGGCGTACGGACCGGCAGGAGGCCGCCGCGTGATCGAACTCGTCCTCGCCGACCGGTGCATCGCCTGCGACAAGTGCGTCCAGGTGTGCCCCAGCGACGTCTTCGACGCGGTCCCGGACGCCCCGCCGTCCATCGCCCGGCAGAGCGACTGCCAGACGTGCTTCCTCTGCGAGCTCTACTGCCCGGTCGACGCCCTGTTCGTCGACCCCGACTGCCGCACCCCCGTGGCCGTCGACGAAACCGCCGTCCGGGCTTCGGACTGGCCCGCGCAGTACCGGCGCGACTCCGGCTGGGGCCGGTCGCGCCGCACCCATGCCAACGAAAGCTGGCGGATGAGCGACATCTTCGCCGCCGCCCGCGCCCTGGGACAGGAGACCCCGTGACACTCGAATTCATCGGTTACGCCGCCGGCCGCCAGACCAGTGAGATCGTCGCTGCCGAAGGGCCGGTCATCCAGCCCGGCTACCTGCGCGAAGTCGCCCGCACCCACGAGGAAGCCGGGTTCGACCGCGTGCTGATCGCCCAGTCGGCGAGCAGCCCGGACGGGTTCGTCCTCGCCGACCAGGTCCTCGCGGCCACCGAGCGGCTCGGCGTGCTGCTGGCCCACCGGCCCGGGTTCGTCGCGCCCACCCAGCTGGCCCGCAAGTTCGCCACCCTCGACGCGTTCCACCCCGGCCGGATCGCGCTGCACGTGATCACCGGCGGCGACGACGCCGACCAGGCCCGCGACGGCGACTTCACCGACAAGCCCACCCGCTACCGCCGCACCGACGACTTCCTGTCCGTGGTGCGCCGGACGTGGGAGTCGGCCGAGCCGTTCGACCACGAAGGCGAGTTCTACCGGGTCCGCGGCGCGCTGTCCGACGTCCGCCCGGCCGCCGGGATCCCGGTGTACTTCGGCGGCGCGTCGGCCGACGCGATCCGGGTCGGGGCAAAGCACGCCGACGTCTACGCGTTCTGGGGCGAACCCCTGGCCGGGATCGCCGAGCGCATCGAGCAAGTGCGAGCGGCCGCCCGGCGGGACATCGCGTTCAGCGTCAGCCTGCGCCCCATCCCCGCCGCGACCGAGTCCGAGGCGTGGGAGCGGGCGCGGGACATCCTGCGGCTCACCCAGGACCGCGTCGGCGAATTCAAGGGCCGCCGCGATTCGAGCGAAGCCGTCGGCTCGCAACGGCTCCTGGAGGCCGCGGCGACCGGTGACGTGGTCGACGAGCGCCTGTGGACCGCGGTGGCCAAGACGACCGGCGCCGCCGGGAACTCGACCGCGCTGGTCGGCAGCTACGAGCAGGTCGCGGACTCGCTGCTGGACTACGTCCGGCTCGGCGTCGGCACGCTGCTGATCCGCGGGTTCTCGCCGCTGGCCGACGCTCGTGACTACGGCACCCTCGTCAAGCTGGTCCGGGAACGCGCCGACGCCGTTACCGTCGGCGCATGAAGCCGAGCACATCGCACTGGGGCGCCTTCTCCGCCGAGGTCGACGCCGAAGGCCGGCTGCGCGTCGCACCGCACCCCGCCGACCCGGCACCGTCACCCCTGCTCGGCAACCTGGCCGCCGCGCTCGACCACCCCACCCGGGTGACCCGGCCCGCGGTCCGCCGCGGCTGGCTCGAGCACGGCCCCGGACCGGACGATCGTCGCGGCCGCGACGAGTTCGTCGAGCTGCCCTGGGACGAGGTGCTCGACCTGCTGGCCGCCGAACTGGACCGCGTCCGGACCGAGCACGGCAACCAGGCGATCTTCGGCGGCTCCTACGGCTGGGCGAGCGCCGGACGCTTCCACCACGCCCAAAGCCAGCTGCACCGCTTCCTGAACACGATCGGCGGCTTCACGGCGTCGCGGAACAGCTACAGCAACGGCACGTCCTCGGTGCTGCTGCCGCACGTCGTCGGCGACACCCACGCCGTGCTGCGGCAGGCGTCGACCTGGCCGACGATCGCCGCGCACACCGAGCTGATCATCGCGTTCGGCGGCGTGCCGGAGAAGAACGTGTTCGTCACGCCCGGCGGGGTCACCGTCCACGGCACCCCCGGCCACCTCGCGCGGTTCGGCGGCCGCGTCGCGCTGGTCAGCCCGTTGCGCGACGACATACCGTCCACTGTGGATGCGCGCTGGTACCCGATCCGGCCCGCGACCGACACCGCGCTGATGCTGGCGCTGGCCCACACGCTCGTCGCCGAAGGCTTGCACGATCGCGCGTTCCTCGACCGCTACTGCGTCGGCTACCCGGAGTTCGAGCGGTACCTGCGCGACAAGAACCCGGAGTGGGCGGCGGCGATCACCGGCATCCCGGCCGCGGACATCGTCGCACTGGCCCGGGAAATGGCCGCGCACCGGACGCTGATCACCGTGACGTGGTCGTTGCAGCGCACCGAACACGGCGAGCAGCCGGTGTGGGCGGGCATCGCGCTGGCCGCGCTGCTCGGCCAGATCGGCCTGCCCGGCGGCGGGTTCGGCCACGGCTACGGCTCGATGGGCGACGTCGGCGACACCGGCCCCGAGCTGCGCGTCCCGTCCCTGCCGCAGGGCGTGAACCCGGTGGACGAGTTCATCCCGGTGGCGCGGATCGCCGACCTGCTGCTGCACCCGGGCGAGACTTATGACTACGACGGCGAAGTCCGCCGCTACCCCGACACCCGGCTCGTGTACTGGGCGGGCGGCAACCCCTTCCACCACCACCAGGACCTCAACCGCCTGCGCCGCGCGTTCACCCGCCCGGACACCGTCGTCGTCCACGAACCGCACTGGACGGCGACCGCCCGGCACGCCGACATCGTCCTGCCCGCGACAACGACCTTGGAACGCGAGGACCTCGGCTCCGGCCGCCGCGACACCCACCTGATCGCTATGCACCGGATCGCACTGCCCGCCGGAGAAGCGCGGGACGACTACGCGATCTTCGCGGAGCTGGCCTCCCACCTCGGCGTCGCCGACGCGTTCACCGAAGGCCGCACGGCCCGGCAATGGCTTGAACACCTCTACGGCAGCTGGCGCGACGAACCGGCGTTCGAGCGGTTCTGGGCCGATGGCGAGCTGCGGCTGCCGCCCGGCCGCGAGCACCACACACTGTTCGCCGACTTCCGCGCGGACCCGGACGCCCATCCCCTGCGCACCCCGAGCGGCCGCATCGAGATCACGTCGGCCACCATCGCGGGCTTCGGCTATCCGGACTGCCCCGGCCACCCGGTGTGGCTGCCGCCGAGCGAAACCGGGCCGCTGTGGCTGATCGCGAACCAGCCGCACACCCGCCTGCACAGCCAACTCGACGCCGGCGACGTCAGCAGTGCCGGAAAAGTAGCCGGTCGCGAGCGGATCCGCCTCAACCCGGCCGACGCGGCAGCCCGCGGCATCACGGCGGGCGACGTGGTCCGGGTGTTCAACGACCGCGGCGCCTGCCTGGCCGGCGCGGTCCTCGACGACGCCCTCCGCCCCGGCGTCGTCCAGCTCCCGACCGGCGCCTGGTTCGACCCGGTCGACGACCACCCCACCGGCCCACTGTGCGCCCACGGCAACCCGAACGTCCTCACCGCGGACATCCCGTCGTCCCGGCTGTCGCAGGGCTGCGCCGGCCAGCACGCCGCCGTTGACGTCGAACGCTTCACCCGCCCCGCCCCGCGCGTGCGGGCCCTGCATCCCCCGCTTCGGAAAGGACGCTGATGATCGACCTCCAGTCCGTGACGTCCGAGAGCCACCTGCGCGAAGCCTTCGGCTGTTTCCCCTCCGGCGTCACCGCGGTGTGTGCCCTCGTCGACGGAGTACCCCGCGGCATGGCTGCCAGCTCGTTCACCTCGGTCTCGCTGTCGCCGCCGCTGGTGTCGATCTGCATCCAGCGGACGTCGTCGACCTGGCCGCTCCTGCGGAACCGGCACCGGCTGGGCCTCAGCGTCCTCGCCGAAGGACAGGACGACGCCTGCCTCAGCCTGTCCGCCCGGCACGGCGACCGCTTCCGCGAGGTCGAGTGGGAGCCCGGCCCGGACGACAGCGTGTTCATCAGCGGTTCGAGTGCCTGGCTCGAGTGCTCCCCGCATGACGAGGTCCCGGCCGGCGACCACGTGATCGCGCTCCTGAAGATCCACCGCCTGCGCACGGCCGGAACACCACCGCTGGTCTTCCACGGCAGCCGCTTCCGCCGGCTCGCCGCTGTGTGAATTCCCGGCCTCACGCCGGACGCAACCCGCCGATCAGCAGGTCGAGCTGGTAATCGAAGTCCCCGCAGCCAAGCAGGTCGAGCCGCAGAAGCGATCGACAATGTTTCCACGGTGCCGCCGAGGCGTCTCACGGCTCAGTGCAGCGGCGAAAAAGCGGTGGGAATAGCGATGCTGGAGGTCGCGCGGGCAATGTTCTCCGGGCCGTTCCGCGGGGGCCAGATCCCGCGTTCGTAGGACTCGCGGCGGATGGCCAGGCGATCGTCGAGACCGGGGAACGGCCAGATGTGCGTGATGCGCGGGATCCCGTCCAGGCCGTACATCGCCGTGGTGAGGGGAAAAAGCTTGGTGCGTTCGGGGAGTGCGGCTTCCCAGCCCGCCATGGTGGGCAGCAGGCCGCCGACCTTCAATTCGTAGGTGCGGAACTCGTAGACGTCGCCGTAGTGTCCGGTTTGGACGGGTGGGACGAACGGGAACGGCGCATAGCTGTTGACGGTGAACGACTCCAGGTGCTCGCCGATCCCGAACGGATCGGAACTGGTGAGGGTCCGCTGCCGCTCGTCGGCGAGTGCTCCCGCGTCCTCGAACTCGCGGAGCAGCAAGACCCGGCCGACGATCTCCCCGTGCTCGGTCTCCCAGCAGCCGAGCAGCCTGCCGCGCGCCGACGCGCCTGCGGCGTATTCCTCGAGTGCGGAAAGCGCCTTGGGCACCGTGTAGAGCTTCAGTGCGAGATGGGCGAGTTCGTACAGCACCACAAGGCCTCCATAAGCATGCGAATCTTCTGTCAGCATGCTTATACTAACAGGTGTGCACGACGATAGTCGCGGCCACCACGGAAGGATGCAGGCGCGGCGCTGATCCTGGGCGCCGCAGCCGCGCCGACGCGGCCTGCCTCACCAGCGTGCCCGCGGCGGCGTCCGGTCGAACGGACGCCCACGTCGACAGCTCGTTCCCGCCCCGTGCTCTCCCCCGCTCTGCCGGCACTGGCAGGACAGGTCGGAGCCCCCGACGGGCGGTTGCTGTCCGCGGCGGACCGCCGTGTGCGCCCGCCTGCTCGCTCTCGACGAGGCCACGACTCGGGCGGTGCCCGGCATCGCGGCCAATGCGGCGTGCGGCTTCGACGAGTGGGCGCGGGCAGGTACCCAGGAGCACGTGCCGCATTCGGCGATGGCCGCACGGGCCGGTGTCGAGCCGGCCCTGCTGGCGAGTGCCGGGCTGACCGCATCCGGCGCGGTGGTCGACGGTGCATCGGGGTTGCTTGCGGCATTCGGCGCACGAAGCCGGGCGCGCCGGCTGACCGCCGGACTCGCGACCCGCTTCGCGATCCGCGACATCGTGCACGAGCCCGCCCCGGCCTGCGCCTTCGTTCAGGGCCTTGCCGGCTCGCGGAGGAGATCGCGCGGCGGCACCGCCCCGATCCGGCCCACATCGAATCCGTCCTCATCGGACTCGCCGACCAGGCGGCCCGCGCGGCTCAGCGTGGCCTCCGTGCACGCGGCGTGCGTCGACGGCCTGGATCGGGCATCCTCCGTGGCCTGGCCGCTGCACACCCTCAGTCACGCTGAGGCATGGCCTCACTCGCCGCGGTCCGGCCCGCCGCGCGCCCGAACACCGCGGCCCGCATGAGGGCGGCGCCGCCGGGATAGTCACCGTAGAACAGGCCGCCGGTGGCCTCGCCCGCCGCGTACAGGCCCGGCACCGGCGTGCCGTCGGAGGCCAGCGCGCGCCCGTCGGGGTCGATCCGCACGCCGCCGAACGTGAACGTCAGCCCGGCGGTCGCGTGGTAGGCGACGAACGGCGGGCGGTCGAGTGGGGTGGCCCAGTGCGACTTGGCCGGCGTGATCCCCGTCGTGCGGCCGTCGTCCCGGCACGCACGGTTGAACTCCTCGATCGTGCCCACCAGTGCCTCGGCGGGCACGCCGATGCGTTCGGCGAGTTCGGGCAGGGTCTGCGCGGTGACCGGGACCGCGGCCCCGGCGAACTCGTCGGCCACGCGCGCCGCGGTGCGCTGGTCGAAGATCTCGTACGCCTCCCGCCCGGGCTGGCGCATGATCGCCTTGCCCATCTTCGAGTAGTTCTTCACCCACGGGCCGGGTCCCTCGTCGACGAACCGCTCGCCGTCGCGGTTGACGAGGACCCCGAGCCAGAACCCGTGCAAGGGGAACGGCGGCGACGCCTCGCTGCGCTCCGGTGCGGGCATGGTCGGGTCCACGGCGGCCGAATGGCAGCTCGCCCAGGTCCCGGCCGCGCCGGCCCCGGCCCGCAGCGCCGCCAGCATCCCGTCGCCCGTCGCCAGGCGCGTGCCGCGCAGTTTCACGTTCTCCCACTCGGGGCCTAGATGCCGGAGCCGCAGCTCGCGATTGGCCTGGAATCCGCCGCTGGCGATCACCACCGCGTCAGCGGGCACCACGCCGTCGTCGGTGAGCACCCCGGTGACCCGCTCGCCCTCGCGGACGACGTCGACGAGCGGGGTGGACCAGCGGAGTTCGACGCCGATCCGCTCGGCGTGGCGCAGCAGCGGCTTGATCACCTCGAACCCGCGCGACATCCCTTCGCCCGTGCTGGTCAGGATCTGTCCGGGCGGCACATGCAGCACGCCGTCTCGCACGCGGGCGCCGAGTGTCCGGTTGAAGGTGAAGCGCACCCCTTTCGCGGCGAGCCACCGCACGGTGTCCAGCGAGCGTTGCGCGAGCGCGGCCACCAGCTCCGGGTCGGCCCGGCCGTCGCTCATCGCCGTCAGCTCGGCCGCGTAGGCCTCGCGGGTGTAGGGCGGCGCGGTGATTTTCCCGGCGCGCAGGCCGGGTTCGAAGTCCTGGGTGATCGAGGTGAGGTCGTCCGGCCCGTCGTAGCGGAACAGGAACAGCCCGCCGGAGAACGCGGCGTTCCCGCCGACGTCGGCACGGCTGCCCTTCTCCAGCAGGACGACGTTCGCGCCGGCTTCGCGGGCGGAGATCGCGGCGGCGAGCCCCGTCAGGCCCGCTCCGGCGACAACGATGTTCGGCATGGGTTCTCCTTGGTTCACCAGCGGAAGGCGAGCGGCCGCCCGGGCCGGTCCGGCACCGGGCCGGTGTGCCGGACGAACCCCTGGCACGGCACGCCGGCTTCGGCGGCCAGCCAGTTCGCGCTGTCGATCAGGCGGGGCAGGTCGATTCCGGTGTCCACACCGGACAGTTCGAGCAGCTGCACGGCGTCCTCGGTGCACACGCCGCCGCCCCGGGTGCCCGGCATGGCCGGATGCCCGCCGCTGCCGGCGAGTGCGGTGTCGATGTTCCGGACGCCGAGGTCGAGCAGCGGGAGCAGCGCGGCCAAACCCAGGCCGCGGGCGTCGTGGATCTGCACGGTGAGGTTCTCGGCGGGGATGCGGGCAAGCGCGGTGGTGACGAGTTCGCGGATCTGGGGTGGTGCCGCGTAGCCGGACGAGTCGGCGAGGATCCAGTGGTCCACGCCGATGTCGAGGAGCCGGCCGGCCAGTGGTTCGAGATCTTCGCCGCCACGAGCGGGTCCGGTGGGGCCACCCCAGGCGAAGATCACGTACGTGCCGAGCACGATGTCGTGGTCGGCGGCGTAGGCGGCCATCCGCTCGAGTTCGGCCAGCGAGTCCACTGTGGAGCGGCCGGTGTTGGCACGGGCGAAGTCCTCGTCGGCGGACAACAGGAACGAGGCGCTGTGCGCGCCCGCGTCGATCGCCCGCGCCAGGCCGCGCAGGTTGCCGACGCAGCAGCCGAGGCGCAGGCCCGGTACGCGCGGAACCGTCGCGAACACCTTCTCGGCGTCGGCGAGTCCCGGGATCAGGTCGGGCCGCACGAACGAAGACAGCTCGAACGCGCGGATCCCGGCGTCGACGAGCCGCCGCACCAGCTCGACCTTGACCTCGGTCGGCGCCACGTGGTCCTGGAACGCCAGGCGTGGCGCGATTTCGCGGATGCGCACCGCCTGCCGCTCAGACATGGCGGGCCGGGGTGAATCCGGCGGCGTGGGCGTCCCAGGCGTCGTCCCGGCCCTGGCCGCGCAGGTCGGTCTTGCGGACCTTGCCGGTCGGCGTGACGGGCAGCTCGTCGACGACGCGGTAGTAGCGGGGGACCATGAAGTGCGGCATGGCCCGGTCGCAGTGCGCGAACAGGCCGGCGAAGTCCACCTGCCGCCCGGATTCCAGCTGCAGGACGGCGAGCACCTCGTCCTCCCCCAGCTCCGACGGGGTGGCGACCGCCGCCGCCGCGACCACGCCGGGGTAGGCGAGCAGGACGGATTCGACTTCGTGGGAGGAGATGTTCTCGCCGCGCCGGCGCAGGGCGTCCTTCTTGCGGTCGATGAAGTAGAAGTACCCGTCCTCGTCCGTGTAGCCGAGGTCGCCGGTGTGCCACCAAAGGTCTTTCATGGTCGCGAGGGTCGCCTCGGGATCACCACGGTAGCCGGCGAACATGATGTCCGCCTGGCACGGCCGGTACACGATCTCCCCGGCCTGGCCGGGTGCCGCGCGGTTCCCGCGTTCGTCGTGGACTTCGACGATCGACGACTCGGTGGGCAGGCCGATCGAGCCGACCTTGCGGGCGTCGAGCGGGTTGTACAGGACGTTCTTGATCTCGGTGAGCCCGTAGCCCTCCACGATGTGCACTCCGAACCGTTCCTCGAACGGATGCAGCACCTCGGGCGGAGCGGGTGCGGCGAACACGCGCTCGACCTGGTGGTCACGGTCCCGTTCGGACGGTGGCCGGGCCAGCAGGACCGGCAGGATCGAGCCCAGCGCGTTGAACTGGGTGACCCGGTGCGCGCGGATCTCGTCCCAGAACCCGCTGGCGGAGAACCGGCGGCCGAGCACCACGGTGGCCCCGGCGGACAGGCCGTGCAGGGTGATGTTGACCTGGGCCGCGCCGTGGAACAGCGGCAGGCACGTGTACAGCCGCTCGTCGGAGGTCGTGCCCAGCTGAGTCGCGCACTCCCGGGCGGCGACGACCTGCATGCGGTTCGGGTACACGACTCCCTTGCTGCGACCGGTGGTGCCGGAGGTGAGCATGATGGCCACCGGGTCGCTGGGGCCGACCCGGGGAAGCTCGCGTGCCGGGTCGCCCGCGGCGAGCAGTTCGCGCCAGCTCAGCACCCGCACCCCTGGCGGAGTACGGCCGGGGGCGGTGTCACCGAGCACCACGACCGTGGTCAGCGTGTGCGGCGGTTCGGAGAGGTCGGCGACGAGTTCGAGCAGTGCGGGCTCGGTGACGAGGAACCGCACGTCGGTGCTGCGCAGGGCGTGGTCGAGGAACTGTCCTTTGTAGGCGGTGTTGACGGGGACTTCGACGAGCCCGGCGCGGGCGGCGCCGAACCACGTCAGCACGTATTCGGCGCGGTTGGGCAGGAGGATGCCGACCGAGTCGCCGGGCGCGGCCCCGACCGCGAGCAGGCCGCGTGCGACTTCGGACACCGCCTGGTCCAGCTCGCCGTAGGTCAGCTCGGTGCCGTCGACCACGAGTGCGGGTTTGCCGGGGTGTTCCCGTGCTCGCGCGGCGATCAGCCCGCCGACGGTTTCCGCCGCGAGCTCTCCGGGCCGCGTGCCGGTTCCGGTCATGCCAGCTCCTTCTTCACCCGGGTCAGGAAGCCTTCCAGGGCCGGGTCCCAGGCCGCCTCGGCGCCGGTGGTCACCAGGAAGGCGTCGACCCCGAGATCACGGTAGGTGCCCAACGTGTTCAGGATGCGGTCTTCGGTGCCGACGAGCGCCTGCGAGTTGGCGAAACCACCCAGCAGTTTCGTCAGCCCGGTCCAGAAGCAGTCGTCGTGCAGTTCCTCCTCGGTCAGCGCGAGCGCCCGTTGCCTGCCGACGGACGTGTCGGTGGACGACGAACGCAGGAACGCGCCGGTGCTTTCGGCGATCTGCCGCTCCACCGCGCGTGCCTGCGCCCAGGCGTCGTCGTCGGTGTCCCCGAGGAACAGCCGCAGGCTCAGGGAGAACCGCATCTTCCGGCCGTAGCCGGCCGCGGCCGCGGTGACCCGGTCGATGCGTTCCTTCGTGCCCGCGAACGGCTCGCCCCACAGCATGTACCGGTCGGCGTGGCGGGCGCCGAAGTCGACCGCGTCGTCGCTTTCGCCGCCCATGAAGATCGGCACCTGGCCCTGCACCGGCTTGGTCAGGATCTTCACCGCGTCGGCGGTGTAGTACTCGCCGTGGTGGTCGAACGGCTCGGGCGAGGTCCAGGTGCGCCGGACGACGTCGAGGTACTCGACCGCGCGCCGGTAGCGCTCGGCCTTGGGCAGGTCGTCCGATTCGCGCCGGAGATCCTTGTCGGAGCCGCCGACGACGACGTTGACGGCGAGCCGCCCGCGGGCCAGCACGTCGAGCGTGGCGAAGTAGCGGGCGGCGGCCACCGGTGGCATGACCCCGGGCCGGTGGGCGACGATCGGCGAGAACTTCTCCGTCAGCGCGAGGGCGAACGGCGCGGTCGCGTGGTTGTGCGGCCAGGTCGAGGAATACCCGACCAAGACGCGGTCGATCGCCTGCGAACGGTCCAGCTCCCGGACCCGCGCGATCATCTCGTCAGGTCCGGTCTCGCCGGTGTCGAGGGGCTGCAGCCCCGTGAAGAATTCGACCATCATGTCTCCTCAGTAGTGTGCGAGCCAGGCTTTGTGCCTGGCGAAGTCATGCGCGCGGAGACCACTCGTGCGCGATCTTCCGCAGGGCGGCGACCACTGGGTCCGGCACCTCGACCGTGCCGCGCCGCAACGCTTCCTCGCGGCAGGCGAAGGATCGGTCGAACGGGACCCGGACGGCGGAACCCCCTGCGACGGGCCGCGTAGCCCGGATCGACTCGGCGTACTCGCTGACGCGGCGGCGGTAGTCGTCCGCGTCGGTGAGCGCGGCCGGATCGACCAGCAGCACGAAGAACCCGCAGTCGGAGATGCCCGGCGGGGCGGCGGACGCGCCGCTCATCATGCCGAGCAACTGCACGACCATGGCCAGCCCGGACCCCTTGTGGCCGCCCCACACGCCGAACGCGCCGTCCAGCGCCGCCGCGGGGTCGAGCGTGGGAGCCCCGGCGGCGTCGTAGGCTTGGCCCGCCTCGAGCTGCTCGCCGAGCCGCGCCTTCAGCACCACTTCGCCGTACATCACGGCGGAGGTGCCGATGTCCCAGATGACCGGCGCCGGCGTCGCGGGGAACCCGAACGCGATCGGGTTGGTGCCGAACCTTCCCTCGGTGCCGCCGTGCGGGGCGACCACCGCGGGCCCGCTGCCCGCGATCATCCCGGCGAGCCCGGCCGCGGCGGCCTTCTCCAGGTAGTAGGAGAACATTCCCGTGTACCAGGTGTTGCGGGCGCCGACCACGGCCATCCCCTGCGCACGGGTTTTCGCCACGGCCAGCTCGAGCGCCCGCATGCCGACGAGGTAGCCCACCTGGTCGCCGCCGTCGACGGTCGCCGACACCGGGGTCTCGGCGGTGACCCGGATCGGCCGCGGCGCCTCGGCCGCGGCGCGGATGCGTTCCACAATGGACAGGGCACGGGCGAGGCCGCCGAACGTCAGCCCCCGCAGTTCGCAGTCGAGCAGGTGATCGGCGATGACGGAGGCCTCGTCCGGGGTGTGCCCGGCCTCCGACATGGCGGCCACGACGAGGCCGTGGGCATCGGACAGGGTCAAGGTGGTCATGGGCTGGACTCCGCGGACAGGGGCCGGGTGGCCGGGGCGGGTTCGGGCCGCGCGGCGCGGCGGGTGAGCGCGAACGCGGCGAGGGCGCTGGCGGCGGCCGCGGCCACCAAGAGATACGCGGGTGCGCGACGGTCGCCGGTCAGTTCGATCAGGGCCTGGCAGATGAACACCGCCGAACCGCCGAGGATGCCGACGGTGACGTTGTAGGAGATGCCGACGACGCTGCCGCGCCGACGCACCGGAACGAGCTGGACGTAAGTGATCGGCGCGATGCCGGAGTAGAACGCCGGGCCCGCCGACAGCAGCAGCGTGCAGCCGACGACCAGCCACCACGGCGGCGCGGTGGCCAGCACGGCGAACAGCGGATAGCTCACCACGAGCACGACGAGCGAGGACACCAGCAGGGCTTTCGGACGCCCCGTCCGGTCGGAGACGCGGCCACCGGCCAGCACCAGAAAGATCCCGGCCACCAGCGCGAACGCGATCACCGAGGTGGCGGTAAGAGCGGACAGGCGCAGCTGGATGAGGTAGCTCTGCACATAGGTGTAGACCATGTAGATGCCGACGATGTGCAGCACGGACACGCCGACGAGCAGCAACACCGCGGACCACTGCCGGTCCACCGCCCTGTCCACTGTGGACGGACGGTGGCGGGCGGCGAGGAACTCCGGTGTCTCGCCGAACCGGCTGCGCAGGTAGAGGCCGATCGCGCCGATGGGCAGAGCCAGCAGGAACGGCACCCGCCAGCCCCAGCCGAGCAGCTGCGCCGGGGTCAGCGCCGCGTTGAGCGACAGCACGACGACCGCGCCGAGCAGGAAACCGGCCAGGCTGCCGACCTGCACGCGGCTCGCCAGCGCGCCACGCCGATCCGGCGGGGCGAACTCGGCGACGTAGATGATCGCGGTGGTGAATTCGCCGCCCGCGGCCAGTCCCTGCGTGAACCGCAGCAGCACCAGCAGGACCGGTGCCGCGATGCCGATCGTCCCGGTTGACGGCAGCAGGCCGATCAGCGTGCTGGCGCCGGCCATCAGCAGCAGGGACGCCACGAGCGCGGGGCGCCGGCCGAGCCGGTCCGCGATCGGGCCGAAGACCAGCGCGCCCGCGGGACGGGCCAGGAACGCCGAGCCGAACACCGCGAACGACGACAGCAGGCCGGCCGCGGTGCTCGCGGCCGGGAAGAAGACCTTGGCCAGCACGGTCGCGAGGAACCCGTAAACCGCGTAGTCGTAGGTCTCCACCGTGTTGCCGATGGAGGCCGCGAGCGTCGTGCGTCTCACTTCCGCCGGTGTGGTCATGACAAGCCTCTCCGTTGAGGTCGGGGCGCGGCTCAGGCCGCGAGGTGGTGGTACCGGCTGCGGAAGAACAGCAGCGGCTCCGCCGCGGTGCCGGCAGCCAGGTCGTCGACGCGGCCGACGACGATGTGGTGGTCGCCGGCGTCGTGCACGGCCTCGATCGTGCAGCCGATCCAGGCCACGACCCCCTCGAGCACGGGATCTCCGTGCGGCCCGGGCCGCCAGGGCAGGCCGGCGAACTTGTCCACTCCGGACACCGCCAGCGCGCGGCAGATGTCCTCCTGACCGGCCGCGAGGACGTTTACGCAGAACGTGCCACTCCGGGCGAGCACCGGAAACGTCGAGGACGCCTTGCCGGGCAGGAACGCCACCAGCGGCGGATCGAGCGAGACCGACGTGAACGACGAGACGGCCATGCCCGCCGGCGCACCGGCCGCGTCCCGTCCGGTGATCGCCACGATGCCGCTGGGGAAATGTCCCAGGACGGAACGGAATCGTGCTGATGTAAGCATGCTGACACCATATAAGCGTGCGGATACGAATGCAAGCATGCTGACGCACGCCTGCCGACGGCGCTCTACGCTGCAGGGGTGACCGACCCCTTGCCCTACATCGATCCGTTCGACGACGGTCGCTCGCCCGCGCACCCGGCGACCGACATGGACGAAGCGTCCTCCCTGATCGACGCCGCGTTCCGGTTCGAGCGCGCGATCTCGCGGATCGGGAACGCGCGGCTGCGGCCGTGGAACATGACGCTGTCCAGCTACACCGCGCTGCGGATCCTGGCCAACCGGCCGCACCTCACGCTGGCTCAGCTGTCCCGGCGGTGCTACGCCCGCCCGCAGACGATGACCCGCATCGTGACCCAGCTGGAGAAGCGCGGGTTCGTCGCTCGCGGCGCCCACCCGGAGAGCGAGCGGGCACTCTCGCTCGAGGTCACCAAGGCCGGCCTCGACGCGCTCGAGGAGATGGGCACCGAGGTGCTCAAGATCAGCGACACACTGGGAGCGGTCCTCGGCCGCGACGAGATCGTCGCCGCCGACCGTCAGCTGCGCCAGGCCGCACTCGTCGTCGAGGGCGAACTGCGGGAGATGGGCCGGACCGAAGAGTAAGCATGCGAATTTAGTGTAAGCATGCTTATACTCGTGTCATGGATCGAATGACCATGGCGCTGGAGGCGCTGCGCGGGGGCCGGCCGGTGCTGGTGACCGACGCCGCCGACCGCGAGAACGAGGGCGACGTGGTGCTCGCCGCGCACGCCGCGACGACGTACTGGACAGCCTGGGCCGTCCGGCACACATCGGGGCTGCTGTGTGCGCCGATGACCGCGCACCGCGCGGCCGACCTGCGCCTGTCCCCCATGGTGGAGCGCAACGAGGACCCACGCGGTACGGCCTACACCGTGACCGTGGACGCGAGAACCGGGGTGACGACGGGGATCAGCGCCGCGGACCGCGCCCGCACCCTGCGGCTGCTCGCGGATCCGGCCGCCGCGGCCACGGACTTCGCCCGCCCCG
>NZ_JAAGNB010001665.1:0-6858 GCF_010550475.1 Amycolatopsis sp. SID8362 | reverse complement strand
GCTGCGCCCGTCCGCCCGCGCGCCGGGCAGCGCCGCGGCCTTCGCCGGCTCCGGGAGCAGGCGCGCGATGTCGTGTTCGGTGTAACCCACCCGCTCAGCTTAAGCGGCGGCACCGACAAAAACCTCAGCCCAGGAAGGTGGCGAACAGGTCGTCGGCCGGGGTCTTGGTCAGCCGGTAGTACAGCAGCGCGCCGGTCTCGCGGACGATGTAGCGCACCTGGGTGACGCGCTCCTGCACGATCGGCCCGCTGTGCGTCGGCGCCGTCCACGCGTCCAGCCCCAGGTCGCCGGCCATCGTCCGGGCGCGGAAGGAGTGCCACGGGTCGCTGACGAGCACCGCCGTGTGCCAGTCGCGGGCCTCGACCTGCTGGGCGACCGCGCGCAGGCTCCGCAGCGTGTCACTGCCCTCGCCGACGGCCAGGGTCGCCGACGCCGGGACGCCGTGCCGGGTCAGCCACAGCTGGCCGGCCCGCGCCTCGGTGAAGTTGTCCTCGGCCTTCTTGCCGCCCGCGGTGACGATCGTCTTCGCGACGCCCGCGTCGTAGAGCTGCTTGGCCTTCACCAGCCGGGCCGCGTAGATGTCCGACGGCCTGCCGTTGTACTGCGCCGCGCCCAGCACCACGATGACGTCGGCGGGCGTCCGGTCGTTTTCGCGGGCGACCTGCCACACCCGGAACGCCGTACCGCCGACGAGCGCGAGCACCACGAGCACCACGCCGAAGGCGATCCGGCGCGCCCAGTTCGCGAGCGACGGTTTGGTGCGTTCAGCGGTACCCACCCGTCCCATCTTGTCAGAACGCGGCGGCCCGCTCAGAGCCAGCCGCGCTCCTCGGCGACGCGGACGGCTTCGGCCCGGGTCCGGGCGCCCGTCTTGCCGATCGCGGCGGACAGGTGGTTGCGCACGGTGCCCTCCGACAGGTGCAGGGCCCGCGCCACGTCGGCCACCGTGGCGCCGTCCTTGGCCTCCCGCAGCACGTCCAGTTCCCGCCCGGTGAGCGGGCTGGCCCCGGTGGCGAGGGATTCCGCGGCCAGCGCCGGGTCCACCACCCGGAGTCCACTGTGGACTCGCCGGACGGCTTCGACGAGCTGCTCGGGCGGGGCGTCCTTGACGACGAAGCCGGCCGCGCCCGCGGCCATCGCGCGGGCCAGGTAGCCGGGCCTGCCGAACGTGGTGCAGATGATCACCCGGCACGACGGGAGCGCGGCCCGCAGGTCGGCCGCCGCTTCGAGGCCGTCCTTGCCCGGCATCTGCACGTCCAGGAGGGCGACGTCGGGCTTCGCCTCGCGCGCGGCGGCGACGACCTCGTCGCCCGAGCCGACCTGCCCGACCACCTCGATGTCGCTTTCGAGCCCGAGCACGGTGGCCAGCGCCCCCCGCACCATGGCCTGGTCGTCGGCCAGCAGTACCCGGATCAAGCGAGTCCTCCCGCGGGTTCGGCGCGCACGGCGGGAGCGGCCGCGCGCGGTTCGGGCTGCGGGACCTCCGCCCGCACCAGCAATCCTCCCCCGGGCCGGGCGGACGTCCGCAACGCGCCCCCCACGGCGGCGAGCCGCTCGGAAAGCCCGCGCAGGCCGTTGCCCGCGACGACGCCGGTGGCCCGCCCGTCGTCCTCGATCTCCAGCCAGGTGTCGCCCAGGCGCACCTTCACCTGCTTGGCGCCGGAATGCCGCAAAACGTTCGTGACGGCTTCGCGCAGCACGTACCCGAAGGTGTTCTGCAGCTCCGGCCGGACGTTGTCGACGGCGTGCGGCAGGTCGGCGTCGATCTCCGCGGCGCGCAACGCCGCCCGCGCACCGACGAGCTCCGCCGACAACGACACTTCGCGGTATTCCGAAACCGTCGCGCGGACGTCGGAGAGCGCGCTGCGGGTGAGGCTCTCGATCTCGCGGATCTCCTCGACCGTGCGCGGGATGTCGCCGGAACTCTCCAGCACCCGCCGGGCCAGCCCCGCCTTGACGGTGATCGTGGTGAGGCTGTGCCCGAGCAGGTCGTGCAGGTCGCGGGCGACGCGCTGGCGCTCGTTCGCCACCGCGAGCGTGGCGATCTCCTCGTTGGCCCGCTCCAGCCGCCGCACCGCGCGGACGAGGTTGGCCATGAAGAACATCGCCAGCGTCACCGAGGCGACCGTGATGAGGTCGCCGTAGTCGGCCAGGAACCGGCCTTCGACCAGCAGCACGACGGCGCCGGCGGCCACCGCGCCGACGTCCAGGATCACCGACCAGGCGGCCGGGAGCAGGAACACGAGCACCGCCGTGCCGTAGAGCAGGACGAACCCGCTCGCGCTGGTCGTCGCCAGTGTCGCGACCCCCAGGACGTTCATCGTGATCCCGAAGGCCAGCTTCACCGGCCGCTCCCGCTGGAAGAAGAACGGGAAGATCGCGTAGCACAACGCGTACGTGTAGATCAGCACGCCGGTGAGCACGGCCTCGACCGAAACGCCGGGCTCGGCCAGCAGGCCCCGCGTGACCGGAACGAGGAACGGCAAGAGGAACACCACCGACATGACCGACCACCGCAGGCCCTTCGGGCCGCCGCGGCGCCCGGCATCGGGCAGGGGGTCCTCCCACCACGATTCCTTGTTGTCGAGCCCGAACTTGCGCTTCGCCATCGCCGTTCCTCGTTCTTCCGGCCCTCAGACGCGGGCGCTGTCCTTACGGTAACGCCTGATCACGAGCGCCCCGAGCACGACCGCCCACGCCCCCAGCACGCCGGCCGCGGTCGGCAGCGACACCACCATGTCCGTGGTCACCGCGGGCCGCGCCACCTGCAGCACCCAGTACGTCGGCATGATCTGGGCGACGTCGTGCATCCAGCCCGGCATCGACTCGATCGGGATCCAGAGGCCGCCGAGGAAACCCATGCCGAGGGTGACGATCATGTTGACCGGCTGCATCGAATCGGGCGTGCCGAACTGGCCGAGCAGCAGCCCGAGCAGCACCAGCGGGATCGTGCCGAGCCAGACGCCGGCGAAGATCCGGACCCAGCCCGCGGCGTCGAGGTGCACGCCCTGCATCGTCACGGCCAGCAGCGGCACCAGCACCAGCGCGGGCAGCCCCACGAGCATCCCGGAGATGCCCTTGCCCGCCAGGTAGCCGCTGCCGGTCAACGGGGTCAGGCGCAGCTGGCGCTGCCAGCCGACGGCGCGTTCGAGCGCGAGCCGGGCGCCGCTGTTCGTCGCGGCGGCGAACGTCCCGAACGTCATCATGTTGATCATGATCACGGCGGTGACCGTGGCGTGGTCCGGCGCGTCCGCCTTCGTGAAGACGTTGGCCTGCAACAGGAACATCAGCACCGGGAAGGCGACGACGAAGATCAGGAACCGCGGCGCCCGGAAGTTCCGGCGGATCTCGGTGAGCAGGTAGGTGGCGTTCATCGGACGGGCTCCGCGGTCTCGTCGGCGGTCAGGGAGAGGAAGGCGCCTTCGAGGCCGACGGCCCCGATTTCGACGTCGTGCACGGCCGGGACGGCGGCCTTGAGCGCCCAGAGCGTCTCGTCGGAGTCGGCGCTGGAGATCGCGACGCGGTCGCCGCGCAGCTCGAACTCCTTGACGCCGGGCAGCGCGGCGATCAGCGCTTCGGTGGCGCCCGGGACGGCGGCGCGCAGGGTGCGGCCGCCGGCCAGCGCGCGGACCTCGGCGACGCTGCCGTCGGCGACGATCCGGCCGCGGCGCATCAGCACCACGCGGTCGGCGAACTCCTCGGCTTCTTCGAGGTAGTGCGTGGCGAACACGACCGTGCGGCCGGACTCGGTGAACGAGTACATCGACTGCCAGAACTCGCGCCGCGTCCCGACGTCCATCGCCGCGGTCGGCTCGTCGAGGATCAGCAGGTCGGGGTTGCTGACCAGGGCGACGGCGAAGCGCACGCGCTGCTTCTGCCCGCCGGACAGCTTGTTCGCGCGGCGGCCGGCCAGCTCTTCGACACCCGCGGCGCGCAGGGCTTCGGCCACCGGCATCGGGCGGCGGTGCAGGGCCGCGACCATGCCGACGGTCTCGCCGACGGTCAGGTCGTCCATCAGGGCGCCGCCCTGCAGCATCGCGCCGATCAGCCCGGCGCGGACGGCGTCGATCGGCTTGCGCCCGAACACGCGCACTTCGCCGGCGCCGGGGCTGGTCAGGCCGAGGATCATGTCGACGGTGGTGGACTTGCCGGCGCCGTTCGGGCCGAGCAGGGCGACCACCTCGCCCGGGGCGATCGTCAGGTCGAGGCCGTCGACCGCGTGGACGTCGCCGTAGTGCTTGCGCAGGCCGGTGAGGTGGATCGCGGCCCCCGCCGCCACCGCCTGGATGTCTGTTTCTCGCATGCCTCCAGGCTGCCGCGCGACGGGCCCGGGACCCCAGACCGTGCGTCACGACCTAGCCGTGACAGGTGTCAGGGGTACCCGGACCCGGGCGCGGTTCAGCAGCCGATGAGGCGGGCCGCCAGGTAGGACTCGAGCTTGTCGATCGCGATGCGCTCCTGCGACATCGAGTCGCGCTCGCGCACGGTCACGGCCTGGTCCTCCAGCGAGTCGAAGTCGACCGTGACGCAGTACGGCGTGCCGATCTCGTCCTGGCGGCGGTAGCGGCGGCCGATCGCCTGCGCGTCGTCGAAGTCGACGTTCCAGTGCTTGCGCAGGGTCGCGGCGACCTCCTTGGCCTTCGGCGTCAGGTCGGCGTTGCGCGACAGCGGCAGCACCGCGACCTTGAACGGCGAAAGCCGCGGGTCGAGCTTGAGCACCACGCGGGTGTCGGTGCCGCCCTTGGCGTTCGGCACCTCTTCCTCGTGGTAGGCGTCGACCAGGAACGCCATCATCGAGCGGCCGACACCGGCCGCCGGCTCGATCACGAACGGCCGGTAGCGCTGCCCCGACGCCTGGTCGAAGAACGACAGGTCCTGACCCGAGTGGTTCGAGTGCGTGGTCAGGTCGAAGTCGGTGCGGTTGGCGATGCCTTCCAGCTCGCCCCACTCCTGGCCCGCGTTGAACGCGAAGCGGTACTCGATGTCGACGGTGCGCTTCGCGTAGTGCGAAAGCTTTTCCTTCGGGTGCTCGTAGTGGCGCAGGTTCTCGGCCTTGATGCCGAGATCGGTGTACCAGTTCGTGCGCTCGTCGATCCAGTACTGGTGCCAGCGCTCGTCCTCGCCCGGCTCGACGAAGAACTCCATCTCCATCTGCTCGAACTCGCGCGTCCGGAAGATGAAGTTGCCCGGCGTGATCTCGTTGCGGAAGGACTTGCCGATCTGGCCGATGCCGAACGGCGGCTTCTTCCGCGACGTCGTCTGGACGTTGGAGAAGTTGACGAAGATGCCCTGCGCGGTCTCCGGGCGGAGGTAGTGCAGGCCCTCTTCGGACTCCACCGGGCCGAGGTAGGTCTTCAGCATCATGTTGAAGTCCCGCGGCTCGGTGTACTTGCCGCGCGTGCCGCAGTTCGGGCAGGGCACGTCGGACAGGTCGTCCTCGGTGGTCTCCTTGCCGCTGCGCGCGGTGTACTCCTCGGCGAGCTGGTCGGCGCGGAACCGCTTGTGGCAGGACAGGCACTCGATCAGCGGGTCGGTGAAGACGTTGACGTGCCCGGAGGCCACCCACACCTGCCGCGGCAGGATCACCGAGGAGTCGAGGCCGACGACGTCGTCCCGGCCCTGCACGACGGTCTTCCACCACTGGCGCTTGATGTTGTCCTTGAGCTCGACCCCGAGCGGTCCGTAGTCCCACGCCGAGCGGGTACCGCCGTAGATCTCCCCGCTGGGGAAGACGAAACCACGGCGCTTGCACAGGCTGACTACGGTATCGATGGTGTTCGTGGGCACTCCACGCTCCGGAAGCATGCGGGGACGGTTATCGGACTAGAACGTCCAGGGTATCCGCCGGGGCCCAGCGGTTAACGCGCAGGCTACGGCCGCGACACGAGCGACGCCGTGACGACGCGGTTGTCCTCGTAGCCCTCGGTCCCGCCGACGTATTCGCCACCGCAGGTGACCAGCAGCAGCTTGTGCGGGCCATCGGGGTCGAACAGCTGCTCGGACCGGCCGGCGAGGTCGGTCTTGTGCACGGTCTCGGTGGCGTCGACCCGGTAGACCCAGGCGCCGCCGGCGGTGTCGGTCAGCTTGATCTCCTGGCCCTGCTTGACCTGCCAGAGTTCCATGAACGGGCCCTTCTTGCCCTTCCAGTTGACGTGCCCGGAGAGCAGGGCGACGCCGTGGTCGGCGCCCAGCTTGGCGCCCCACCAGGCGGCTTCGCCGAGGCCTTCGGGGATCTTGAGGGCGCCGTCGGCGTCGAGGTCCTCCTGGACGAGCTTCGCGGTGCCGCCGCCGGGGAGGCTCAGGTTCGCGGGGTCCTGGGCGGTCTTTTGCTCTTTTTGGCCCGCGGGTTGGGTGGTGACGGGCGCGTTCGCGACCGCGGGTTCATCCTTTCCAGTGAAGATGAGCAGGGTCGCGACGAGCGCGGCGACGACGAAAGCGCCGGCGACGCCGACGATCCACCAGCGGCCGGAGCCCTGCTTCCGCTCCGCCGGGTTCTGCTCCTGCATGGGGTCGGGCTCCTTCGCTCGGTGACTTGGCGAAGGAAGACATGCGGCGGCGGGTCCGGGAGGTTGCACCGAGATCGCGGCTCGTCCGGTGTCTTGAATGACTCATTCATGTCGTCGGACGACATGAATGAGTCATTCACGTCGTTTGGCGAGCATCGGAGAACGCGCCGGCGGCTCGGCTCGGGCGAACCGGCGGTCGCAAGCGAGACCGCCGCCCGCACCGACGGCCCGGCTCTCGCCGCGGGGCCACAAGCAGGCCGTGCCCAGCAAACCCGGCGGTCGCGAGCAAGACCGCCGCGCGGACCGGCAGTCCGGTCCCGGGCCCAGCACCGCATGCAGGCGACGACCGACG
>NZ_JAAGNB010001608.1:0-7252 GCF_010550475.1 Amycolatopsis sp. SID8362 | reverse complement strand
CGCCACGAGGGTGAGCGACGCGATCCGCGCCGGCTCGGCCAGCGCCGCGACCTGCGCGATCATGCCGCCGAGCGAAATCCCGACGACGTGCGCCCGCTCGACGCCGAGCGCGTCGAGCACGCCGAGCGCGTCCGCGGCCAGGTCCCGCAGCTCGTACGGCGGCTCCCCCGGCGGGTAGCTCACCGACCGGCCGGTGTCGCGGTGGTCGTAGCGGATCACGTACCGGCCCTCGTCCGCGAGCAGTTCGCAGAACCCGGCGTCCCACGCCAGCATCGACGCTCCCGACCCGGCCACCAGCAGGATCGCCGGGTCCGCGGGGTCGCCGAAGGTCTGCACGCAGAGGTCGACGCCGTTGGCGCGCACGACCCGGTCGCGCGACGGCACGGGCGCGTCCGACGGCAGGTCGTCGAGCAGGTCGCGGAACACCGCGGCGTACGCGGCCCGCTCGGCCCGCATGCCGTGCGTGCGCCGGACGTGCTCCTGGCCGTGCCGTCGCAGCCGCCGGGCCAGCACGTCGTCGTCGAGCAGCCGCCGCACCTGGGCGTGGAAGCCGTCGCGGTCGGCGAAGACCAGGCCGGTCACGCCGTCCTCGACGAGGCACGTGTTGCCGGGGATGTCCCGCACGACGACGGGGCAGCCGACGTCCATGGCTTCCAGCACCGAGTTCGGACTGCACTCCGACGTCGACGTGTTGAGCACCGCGGTCGCCTCGCGCATCGCGGCGTGCAGGTCGTCGCGGGCCAGCGCGCCGACGTACCGCACCGCGGGGCTGTCCCCGCACCGCCGCCGCACCATGGCTTCGTAGTCCTCGTCGTAGGAGACGCCGGCGATGACGAGCCGGACGCGCTCGTCCTCTTCGTGCAGCCGCTTGACGCAGTCGATCGCGAACAGCGGGTCCTTGACCGGCCGCAAGCCCGCGGGCAGGAGCAGCAGCTTCGCGTCGGCGCCGACCCCGAGCGCGCGCCGCAGCGAGTAGTCCGACGGCGTCGTGCGCACGCCCTGGGGGATGTACCGCACCTTGTCGGCGACCTGCGGCCACAGTTCGCGGCTGCGCCGGACGAAGTCGTCGTTGAACGCGACCAGGCCGGCGGCGCGCTCGACCGCCTGGGTCATCACCTGGTGGAACACCGGTTCCAGCGCGTACTCGTTGAGGTCCGTGCCGCCCAGGACGAGCACGTACGGGAGCCCGATCTCGAGGAACGTGCTGCCGCTCAGGAGCGCGTGCGTGCCGACCATCGCGAGCACGTCGCCGTCCTCGGCGGCCGCGGTCACCGCGCCGTCGTGCGGCTCGAGCCGCACCGGGTGCCCGCTGGCGGACAGGTGCTCGGCGATGCGCCGCGTCGTCGTGTCGCCGCCGCTGGCCGCCGGGCTGTGGAGCAGGGCAAGCAGTTTCATTTCACCACCCCAGTCGGGAATTTCACCACTCGGAGAGGAAGCTGCGGATCAGAGTGGCAGCTGCGCGTCAAGGGGAACGTCTCCTCGATTGCCCGTGCGAAACACACGTCCGGCCGGGTGCGTCGGATAGGTTCCGGAGGTGCTGATCGACGATCTGACCGCCGCCCTGCCTGCCGACCGGCTGGTCCGCGACCCCGACGTCGCGCGGAGTTTCGCCCACGACGAAGCCGAGTGGGCGCCGTACGCCCAGCCCGCCGTGGTCGTGCGCCCGCACACCGCCGAAGAGGTCCAAGCCGTGGTCCGGGCCTGCTTGAAGAACCGCACGCCGCTCGTCACCCGCGGCGCCGGAACCGGGTTGTCCGGCGGCGCGAACGCCGTCGACGGCTGCGTCGTCCTGGTCACCGACCGGCTCACCGCCGTCAAGGAGATCAACGAGCTGGAGCGGTACGCCGTCGTCGAGCCCGGGGTGGTCAACGACGACCTGCGGGCCGCGTGCGCCGAGCGCGGTCTCTGGTACCCGCCCGATCCGGCCAGCTCACCGTGGTCGACGATTGGCGGCAACGTCGCCACCAACGCCGGCGGCGTCTGCTGCGTCAAGTACGGCGTCACCCGCGATTACGTACTGGGCCTGCAGATCGTCACCGGCACCGGCGAGCTGGTCCGGCTCGGCAGGCGCACCGCCAAGGGGGTCGCGGGCTACGACCTGACCGGGTTGCTGGTCGGCTCCGAGGGGACGCTGGGCGTGGTCACCGAGGTCACCGTCCGGGTGCGGCCCGCCCGCGCCGCCGAGCGCACGATCGCCGGGTACTTCGACACCACGGTCGCCGCGGGGAAGGCCGCCGCCGCGGTAGCCGCCCGCGGGGTGCTGCCGTCGGCGCTGGAGCTGGTCGACCGGCACTGCCTCGCCGCCGTGGACGAGTGGAAGAACATGGGCTTGAGCGCCGATGCGAACGTCGTCCTGCTCGCCCGCACCGACGCGCCCGGGGCGCTGGGCGAGCACGAAGCCGCGGAGATCCTGGCGTGCTTCGAACAGGCCGGGGCGACGTGGGCCGCGCGGTCGACCGACCAGGCCGAGGCGGACGCGCTGTTCGCCGCCCGCCGGCTCGCCTACCCCGCGCTCGAACGGCTCGGGCCGCTGCTCACCGAGGACGTCTGCGTCCCCACCCAAGCCGTGCCCGAAATGCTCGCCCGCATCGACGCCGCCGCGCAGCGCCACGGCGTGCTCATCGCGAACGTCGCGCACATCGGCGACGGCAACCTGCACCCGCTGCTCGTCACGCCGGCCGGGGACCAGGAGGCGAAGAAGAACGCCCAGGCCGCGTTCGAGGACATCATCGCCGGCGCCCTCGACCTCGGCGGCACGGTCACCGGCGAGCACGGCGTCGGCCTGCTCAAGCAGCCCGGGCTGGCCCGCGAACTGGGCCCGGAGGTGCTGGAGCTGCACCGCGCGGTCAAGCGGGCCCTCGACCCGCACGGCATCCTCAACCCCGGCAAGGTGTTCCCGTCGTGAGGGGGAGCAGGCCCCCTCACGACGGGGTCGCTCAGCCGTCCGACTCCGCGGCGGGGAGGTAGGCCCCCGGCACCTGCGCGGGCGCGAACACCTGGTTCTCACCCGGGTACGGCAGCTGCCAGCCGTGCGTCTGGTACCACGTGAAGTGGTTCATCTGCGCGGGGTTGGCGTAGTCGGCAACGGCGTCCGGGCCGGTCAGACGCTGGTGCGTCGTCCACTCCTGCCACTGCGCCGCCACCTGCTGCTTGTCGGCGGGCACCGCCGACGACGGCACCGGCGCCGCGGCCGGGTTCGCCGCGGCCGGGGTGTCCGGCCCGCACGACGGCTGGGTCTTCAGGCCGTCGGTCAACGACGTCCGGTTCGGCAGCGCGGTGAACGGCGTGAAGTCCGGCTTCTTCGTGAAGGCCGCGCTCATCGGCGTCGCCGCGCTGTCCTTCTGGTTCATCGGCTTGACCCCGAGGATCTGCTCGATCGTCCGGATCATCGTGATCTGCGAGTAGTAGTGGCTGTCGACGACGCCGTGCTGGGCGTACGGGCTGATGATCTGCACCGGCGCGCGGTGCCCGTCGACGTGGTCCAGACCGGCCTGCGAGTCGTCCTCGACGACGAAGATCGCCGAGTCCTGCCAGTACTGGCTGTGCGAGATCTCGTCGACGATGCGGCCGACGGCGAGGTCGTTGTCGGCGACCTGGGCGGCCGCGTTCGGCGGGCCGCCGGTGTGGTCGCTGGACAGCCAGAACATGTTGAGGTTGGCCGGCCCGTTCTTCTCGAAGTCGTTCTTCCAGATCTGGTACCGGTACACGTCCGGCACCGAGGTGTCGAACTTCGGGAAGCCCGGCACGGAAACGTTGTTCAGCGACGGGATCGGCGACGACGACACCAGCGGGTACGCCGTCGGCTCACCCGTGGCCGCCATGTTCTTGGCGTCGCAGTACAGGTTCTGCCAGCTCGCCCCGGCGGGCTTGGTCAGGAACTGCTGGAACTCGCCGAAGTCCCGCACCGACTTCCCGGCCGCCTGCGCGCCGGTCCAGAGGAACCCGGAGCTCTGGTGGCCGAGCGCGTCGTCCTCGGTGTCGTAGCTGCGCAGGTACTCCCCCGCCGACGACTCGGTGTACTCGGGGTTGTCGGCCTGCATCAGCCAGTTGTGGCCCTCGGCGGAGTTCGTGCCGATGTCGTAGGTGTTGTCGTACAACCCGAACTGTTTGGCCAGCGCGTGCTGGTTCGGCGTCACGTTCTCGCCGAACTGGTTCACGGTGGGGTCACCGTTGCCGCGCGCGTCGTCGCCGAAGACCTGGTCGTAGGTCCGGTTTTCCTTGACCAGCAGGAAAACGTGCTTGATCGTCGACGGGTCGCCCAGGCGCGCGGGCACCGGCACCGGGCTGCGGTGGCCGTTGTCGGTGGCGAGCTGGACGGAGTTGTCCGTCCAGCCGTTCTGCTTGAACACCTGCGCGGTGTAGCCGCGGATCGCGTGGTCGTCGGGCAGCCGGAACTTCTGCAGGCTCGACGTCGTGTCGTGGGTGCCGTGCCCGGCCGCCGTCGTCGGGCGGCGGGCGTCGATGCCGCGGGTGTTGGAGACGAGGACGTCCGGGCCGACCGTGGTGATCGCGGTCGGGAAGTAGTCCGTCGGCAGCAGCCCGACGTAGCTCACCGGCTCCTGCGCGCTCTGGAAGCGGTAGACGGCAACGGCGTTGGCGCGCCCGAGCGTCACCAGCAGGCGCCCGTCACCGGTGAGCGTGACGCCGTCCGGCTCGTACCCGACCGACGCTTCCGGCCACGGCTGGGTCGCGATGGTCTGGACGACCTTGTCGCGGCCCGGGTCGATGACCGAAACCGTGTTGCTCGCGGTGTTCGTGACGAACAGCGCGCCCTTGGCCGAGTACACCGCGGTCGGGTGCAGGCCGACGTCGATGCTCTTCGGCGCGGCGGCCGTGTTCGCCAGGTCGATGACGCTGACCGTGCCGCTCGTGGTGGCGCCGGTGAACTGGCTGGCGGGCACCTGGGTGTTGTAGGAGTTCAGCGTCGGCTCGCCGGGCTGGGCCGGGTGGCCGCCTTCGTTGCTGACGTACAGCTTGGTCCCGACGCGCACGAGGTCGCGCGGCGCGTTGCCGACGGCCCAGCTCTGCTTGATCGCGCCGGTCGCCGCGTCGAGGGCGACGACACGGTTCTGGCCGTTGACCGCCGAGTACACAGTGGACCCGTCGGGCGAGAAGACCGCCTGTGCCACCAGCGCGTGCTTCGGGCCGTCGGCGGGGATCTTGACCGCCGCCGGCGCGGCCACGGTGCCGTCGGGGTTCACGGTGAACTTCGTGTAGCCGTCGGTCTGCGCCAGCCAGAGGCTCTTGCCGTCCGGGGAGTACGACGGGCCTTCCTGCCCGACGTCGTTGCCCGCGATGCGCAGGTTCGCCGTCGCGGAGTTGCCGACGAGCTGCTGCACCTTCCAGCTCTTGAGGTCGGCGATGGTGAGCGCGATGCCGCCGTCGGCGGTCAGCGCGGCGAGGTGGGTGCCGTCCGGGCTGACCGAGGACGCCATGATCTTGCCGTTGTTCACGACCAGCCGGTCGCCGATCGGCTTGAGGTACTGGTCGGCGGAGACGACCTGGCCGTTCTCGGTGACCTGGCCGACCTGGTCGGTCCCGAACTGCGCCGTCGACGCGACACCGACTCCGGTGCCGGTGGCGACGAGCACGAACGTGACGGAACCGGCCGTCGCGTAGCGCAGCCGTCGGCCGCTGCTCCGGCTCTTCCCGGCACGCCGTCTGCGGCGGGTTACCTGCATCGGGGTTATCCCTTCGTGGTGGTGAGCAGCTCGACGTTGGCGTCGAACTGCCAGAGCGGGTTCGGCTGGTCCCCGTCCGGGGTCCGCACCTGGAAGTAGCCGTTCACTTCCTTCGGTCCGTCGCCGTCGGCGACGTACCGCCCGTCCGAGGTGACGTCGAGCTGGTAGACGGCCGATCCGGTCGCCTCGACGCCGGGGAGGTGCCAGGAAACGACGCAGCGCCAGTCGTTCCCGGGTCCTTCGGCCGCGACCAGCCCGTCGCCCTTGGTGCACGCGGCGGTGGCCCTGAGCTGCGCTTCGGTGACGTCGGGGCGGTTGAGCTGCGCGGTCTGCAGCCGGTAGAGGTGGGCGAACGCCGTGGCGACCGACCGCTGCACCTTGTCCTGGTCGATGCCCGACCCCAGCGCGGGCCCCGACGCGGCGATGACGGCGGCGGTCACGGCGAACAGCGCGACCGGCGGCAGCGCCCCGACGGTGAACGCCCGGCGGCCCGTGCCGTCGTGGGCGGGGTTGGTGAAGTCGCGGCGGAGGAAGAGCACGTACGCGAGCGCGGTCGCGAGCACGGCCCACGCGAGCCCGACGCCGACCCCGATCAGCAGCGGCCCGAGCTGCCGCGGCTCGGTGAACAGGCCGTTCCAGGAGACGAAGGCGTAACTGGGCAGCGCGAGCCGCACGGCGACCGGCAGCGGCAGCAGCTGCGCGAGCCCCATCGCGAGCGCGACGACGGCGGGCAGCAGCAACCCCAGCGGCGACCGTCCCCCGAGAACGGACCCGAGCAGCCCGACCCCGGCGAGCGCGAGCGTCGGGGCGAGCACGCACACCCACGCGAGCACCACCTGCCCGGCGGCGTCCCCGGCCGCGAGCAGGTGCCCGTCGAACCCGACGAGCGGCCGGCTCCCGACGGCGACCAGCCCACCGACGGCGCTCGAGATCCCCATCCCGGCGACGAGCACGACGATGACGGTCAGGCTGGCGAGCGCCTTGGCGACGAAGATCCGCCGCGCCGACCGCACGGCCACCAGCAGGTGCCGCCACGTCCCGAGCCGATCCTCGGCGGCGAACACGTCCCCGGCGACGACCGAGGTGAGCAGCGGGAGGGCGTAGCTGCCGGCGAACCCGAGCATGACGAGCGGGCCGGCCCAGCCGCTGGCGTTCATCCAGCGCCCGAAGAGGGTGTCGACGGGCAGCGAGCTTTGCTGGCTGACGGCGGCGACGAAGACCGCGGGGGCGAGCCAGCAGGCGAGGATGAGTAAGCGGATGCGCCAGGCGGCGAAGAGCTTGACGAGTTCGAACCGGTAACCGCGCAGGAGCGCGACCGGGCGGGCGGCGGGGAGGGGAGCCGTGGTGGTGGCGGTCATCGGGTGCGCTCCTGCTGCGGGGCTTGGTCCGAGCTGTGGGTGGCGGTGGTCATCGGGGGCGCGGCGGGGTGGGAGGTGCGGGCCACCGGCGAAGACGGCGCGGACATCGGGCGTGCGGCGGGCCGGAAAGCGGGGACCACCGCCGAAGACGGTCGCGCCCGCGCGGCGAGGCCGCCAACCGGCGCCGACATCGGGCGCAGTTCCGGCCGCGCG
>NZ_JAAGNB010001560.1:0-5977 GCF_010550475.1 Amycolatopsis sp. SID8362 | reverse complement strand
GTCGGCGCGCGGCCTCGGGCTGGGCCGGCGGCTGCTCGCCGAGCTGGAGGCGCACGCCGCCGCGCACGGCGTCCGGACGCTGCGGCTGGAGACCAACCGCGCGCTCACCGAGGCGATCGGGCTGTACCGCGCGGCCGGCTACCGGGAGGTCACGGCGTTCAACGACGAGCACTACGCCGATCACTGGTTCGAGAAGCACCTCGCCGGGCCACGTACGCTGGCTTAGTGCGGACCCGCCCCACCCTCTCCTGGACGTCGGCGGACGCGCCGCTGCCGCGGACGTCCAGCCTCGACGAGCTGACCGACGTCGTCGCGCGCGGCCGCGTCGCCGTGCTGAGCGGCGCCGGGCTGTCCACCGAGTCCGGGATCCCCGACTACCGCGGCGAAACCGGCAGCCTGCGCCGGCACACGCCGATGACCTACGACGAGTTCGTCACCAGCGCCGAGGGACGGCAACGGTACTGGGCGCGCAGCCACCTCGGCTGGCGCACGATCGCCCGCGCCGACCCCAACGACGGCCACCGCGCGGTGACCGCCCTGCGCGAAGGCGGGTACGTCGACGGCGTCATCACCCAGAACGTCGACGGCCTGCACCAGGCGGCGGGCACGGCGGACGCGATCGAGCTGCACGGCAGCCTCGACCGCGTGATCTGCCTCGGCTGCCGCCGCACGAGCCCGCGCGCGGAGCTGGACCGCCGGCTGCGTGCGGCGAACGCCGCCTTCGACGGCGCGGCCACCCGCATCAACCCCGATGGCGACGTCGAACTGCCCGACGACGTCGTCCGCCGCTTCACGACCGTGCCGTGCGCGGACTGCGTGTCCGGGGTGCTCAAGCCGGACGTGGTGTTCTTCGGCGAGAACGTCCCGCGCCCGCGCGTCGAGCAGTGCTACCGCCTGGTCGACGACGCCGAGGCGCTGCTGGTGCTCGGCTCGTCCCTGACGGTGATGTCCGGGCTCCGGTTCGTCCGCCACGCGGCGAAGGCGGGCAAGCCGGTGGTGATCGTCAACCGCGGCGAAACGCGCGGTGACCGCTACGCGTCCGTGCGCGTCGACCGTCCGCTCGGCGGGGCGCTCACCGAGCTGGCCGCCCGGCTGGGCTGCGCGGATCCCGGCCGAACCGCCTGAGCACCCGGTCCTGGCGCGCTTCGCCGGACTCCCCGGGCAGCGGCGCGGCGAAGACCCGCGAGTTCAGCTCGAGCCCCGCGAAAATGGCGTCGTGGTCCTCGTCGAGCCACGCGACGAGACCGGGGTCGAGGGTTTCGTCGCGGCCGAGGGCGCGGGCGAGGTCCCAGGTGTGCACGGTGCTGTCGGCCGTGCGGACCGCCAGTGCCCGCCGCCCGGTCAGCTCGCCCAGCGGGTAGTCGACGACCCGGTCCAGCACGCCGGACCCGGCTAACGCGTCCGCGCACGCCCGCACCGACTCGGTGAACGCCGTGACGGGGTCGGCCCCGAGCGCGTCGGCGTCGCGGGCGGCCAGGAACTCCTCGCGGGTCGCGCCGCCGAGGAGCCCGACGTAGTTGAGGTTCCCGCGGGTCATGTGGTTCACCAGCGCGCGCACGTCCCACTCGGTGCACGGGGTCGGCGCGTGCCAGCCGCCGGCCGGCACCGCGCGGAGGTGGTCTTCGAAACCCTTGCTGGCGAGCAGGTACCGGTCGAGGAGCATGGCCGCCAGTCTGGCCCGGGTCACTCCGCGGTGCTCGCGGGTTTCGGACGAAGTGGACGAGCCCGGTCCGGGTGGATGGGGGAACCCGCCCGGACCGGGCTCTGGCGACGGACCTCCACAGCCGGTCGTCGCCTGCAAGACGCGGCGGCGGCCCGCGGCGTTACAGCGAGACCAACCCGTTCCACGACCACTGCGGCATCGGCAGCTGAGCGGGGACGTCGACGGCCGGGCCGGGGTAGGTGAGCACCTCGGCCACCGCCCACTCCATGTAGGCCCGCAGCGCGGCGCGGAACTCCGGATCGGCGGGCAGGCCGGCGTCGTCCGCGGCCTGGACGAAGCAGCTCACGAACCGGCGGCCGAGGTCGCTCATGTCGCCGTTGCCGGCGTGCATCCGCAGCATCGAGGAGTGGTCGCTGCACTCCTGCGAGAACCGCGGCGGCCCGCCCATGACCTCGGCCCAGTACTGAGCCAGTCGCTCGACGTGCTGCGGATGCTGCCCGGGGTGCGAGAACGGGTGGTTCAGCTCCGGGTCGGCCAGGCAGCGCTCGTGGTGGGCGGCGGCCAGCGCGAGGAACGCGGGCTCGCCGCCGGCGAATTCGTAGAGGGTCGGACGCACCCGCCGAGCCTGGCACGCGCCGCTCCCGGAAGCTAGCGCGCGCCGGCGGCCGCGCGTTCGGCCATGGGGGAGAAGCCGCCGTAGGCCTCGACCGCCCGCTCGACGTCCTCGGTGACGAGGTCGTGGTTGAGCGCGCCCGCGGCGGCCGCGCCCTGTGCCGCGGCGATGATCACCGTCGCCCGCGCGTCGACGACGTTCCCCGCCGCCCACACGCCCGGCACGCTGGTCTTCCCGCTGGGGTCGACGTCGCCTTCGACGTAGCCGAGCCCGCGCAGCAGCTCGTCGTGCGGGACGGTCCGGGTGCGCAGGAACAGCGCCGTCCGCGGGACGAAGCGGTCGCCGAGCTCGATCCCGGTGAGCCGCCCGCCTGCGCGCCGCACCGCGGCGACGACGCCGTCGACGACCCGGATCCCGCGCGCGTCGAGCCGTTCGCGGTCCGCTTCGGACGGTGGCGCGGTGTGGGCGAAGTAGACGACGTCGGGCGACCACTGGCGCACCAGCAGCGCGTGCTCGACGCTCATCGGTTCGGTGCCGAGCACGCCGAGCGGCTGGTCGCGCACCTCGTAGCCGTGGCAGTACGGGCAGGTCACCGCGTCGGTGCCCCAGCTTTCGCGCAGCCCGGGCAGGCCCGGCAGGTCGTCGTGGACGCCGGTGGCGACCAGGACGCGCCGGGCGGTCAGCTCCCGCCCGCTCGCGAGCCGGGCGGTGAAGCCGGGCTCGAGCCGCGTGACGCTGTCTTCGAGGACGTCGACGCCGTAGCCGGCGAGTTCCGCGCGGCCGATCTCGAGCAGGTCGGACGGCGGCAGGCCGTCCCGGGAAAGGAAGCCGTGCATGTGCTCGGCCGGGGCGTTGCGCGGGGCCCGGGCGTCGACGACGGCGACCCGCCGCCGCGCGCGGCCCAGCATCAGGGCGGCGTTCAGGCCGGCGGCCCCGCCGCCCACCACCAGGACGTCATAGCTGTTTTCGGTCATGCCGCCACGATGAACCCGGACTCGCGAATCCGACAACTAATGTTGCCGTTTCCGGGACAAGCGGGTTTCCTGGAGGCATGACGGACGCGATCACCCAGGCACTGGCCGAAGTCGGGCCCCGGCTCAAGCGGGTCCGCACCCAGCGGCGGGTCACCCTGGCCGACCTCTCGACGGCGACGGGCATTTCGAAGAGCACGCTGTCCCGGCTGGAGTCCGGTCAGCGGAAGCCGAGCTTGGAGCTGCTGCTGCCGATCGCGCAGGCGCACCAGGTCCCGCTCGACGAGCTGGTGGGCGCCCCGGAGGTCGGCGACCCCCGCGTCCGGCTCACCGCCCGCCGCATCCCGCGCCACAACGGCGCGGCGATGACCGTCCTGCCGCTGACCCGCCAGCCCGGCGCGCCCCAGGCGTTCAAGATGATCCTGGAGCCGGAGACTGGCGAGCCCGATCCCCAGGTCCACGAGGGTTATGAGTGGCTGTACGTCCTTTCGGGACGGTTGCGGCTGGTCCTGGCCGACCGTGACATGGTCCTGGGCCCCGGCGAGGCGGCGGAGTTCGACACGCGCTTGCCGCACTGGTTCGGCGCGGTCGACCGGCCGGCGGAGATCCTCAGCCTGTTCGGCAAGCAGGGGGAGCGGCTCCACCTGCGGGCGAAGTCCCGTTAGCCCAGCTCGCGCTGCATCAGCAGGGTGTCGAGCCAGCGGTCCTGCTTGAACCCGACGCGCCGCAGCACGCCCGCGTCGGTGAAGCCGGCCGCGAGGTGGAGGTTCCGCGAGGCCGGGCTGCCGGAGTCGACGATCACCGCGATCGCCTGCCGCGCCCCGGCTTCGCCGCACCGCTTCAGCAGCTCGTCGAGCAGCCGGCGGCCGAGGCCGCGGCCGGTGGCGCCCGGCGCGAGGTAGATCGTCGTCTCCACCGAATGCCGGTACGCCGGCTTCGGGCGCCACGGCGCGGCCAGCGCGTAGCCGAGGACCTCGCCTTCGTCGGCGAGGACGAGGAAGGGCCACTCGCTTTCGCGGATCTTCACGCGCCACTGGTCCGCGGTGGGCGGCGTGGTCTCGAACGTGACGACCGAATCGGTCGCGTACGGCGCGAAGACGGCGGCGATACCTTCGGCGTCGGCGGCCGTCGCTTCCTCTATAGTGGACATGATCGCTATCATAGAGGAATGATTGATCCCGAGGTACTCGGCCGCCGCTTGCACGAACTCCGCGCCGACCGCGGGCTGTCGCTGACCGCGCTGGCCGGGACGGCGGGGGTCAGCGTCAGCATGCTGTCGGCCATCGAGCGCGGCGAGAAGACGCCGACGGTCGTGGTGCTGTCGCGGATCGCCGACGGCCTCCGCCTGTCGCTGTCCCGGCTGCTGGCCGACCTCGAAACCGACCGCGTGATCGTCCGCCGCGCCGCCGAGCAGGAGCATGTCGCCGAGCCGGGCGGCTGGCACCGCACGGTGCTCACCCCGGTCGTCCCCGGCGTCAACTTCGAGTGGATCCGCACGACCCTGCCGCCGCACTGCGACGCGGGCACGTTCCCCGCCTACGCGCCGGGGTCCCACGAGTTCGTCGCCGTCGAATCGGGGACGCTGCACCTGGGCGTCGGCGACGCGGAGTACGTCCTGGACGCGGGCGACTCGCTGTACTTCCCCGCCGACGCCCCGCATTCGTACGCGAACCGCGGGGAAGACCCGTGTGTGTACCACGTCGCGGCGCTGATCATGCGGTCCCGCGAAAACCGCGGTTCGCCGGTTTCCCGCGCGCCGCGCTGTTAACGTCCGCTGGTGCGGATTTGGTGCTGCGGAGTCGTCCTGGGTGCGGTTGTGCTGCTCGCGGCCTGTGCCGGCGGCGGATCGGGCACCGGGCGGCTGATCCCGCAGACCACCACGGCGACGCCGCCGACCACGAGCCTGCCCGCGACCACGGAGTCCCCGGTGACGACGACGGAGCCGACGTCGACGCAGACGCGGGCGCACACCCCGACGGCCACCACGAAGAAGACGACCACCCCGCGCCGCACCACCACCAAGCGGCGCCCGCGCTGAGTCAGCGCCCGCGCAGGCGGGGACGCGCCAGGCCGATCGCGGCCACGACGATCAACGCGACGGCCGCCACCGCGGCGATCACCGTCAGGACGGGCGCGCCCGTCTCCGCTCTGGTGAGCGTGAGGACGCTGGAGACGAGCAGAATCGCGCCCACGCCCAGGTAGAGCCAGCACAACGGGGCGGTGGTCGGGATGAAGTGCCAACGCCGTTCGGCCATCGAACCTCCTTGATCGACCTGCACCCCGGATCTGCCCCGATCGGGTGAGGCTCAAACCGGCGGGAATCCGCCGTGACCCCGAGCTGTCGCAAACCTGCCAGCCCGCGCGCGCCGATGTCGATCTACTGGCCGCATGAACTCTTCGCACCGGCTGGCGGTCCTGGCCGTGACCGTCGGCATCTTCGCCATCGTCACCACGGAAATCCTGCCGATCGGCCTGCTGACCCCGATCGCGGCCGCGTTCGGCGTCTCGGCCGGCACCGCGGGCTGGACGATGACGGTGCCCGGGCTCGTCGCCGCGGTCGCCGCGCCGGTCGTCACCGTCGCGATCGGACGCACCGACCGGCGGCTGGTCCTGGCCGCGCTGATGGTCCTGCTCGCCGTCGCCGGGTTCCTTGCCGCGGCCGCGCCCGCGTACTGGGTGCTGCTGGTCGCGCGGCTCCTGGTCGGCCTGGTCATCGGCGGGTTCTGGTCG
>NZ_JAAGNB010001515.1:0-6669 GCF_010550475.1 Amycolatopsis sp. SID8362 | reverse complement strand
ACGCGCCCGGGGTGCGGTTCCGCCGCGGCCGGGTGCTGCTGCCGCCGGGTGCCCCGGACCCGGCGTGGCTGCGGGCGATGGCCGACCCGGTCCGCGAGGGCGACCGGCTGGAGTTCACCACGGCGCTGGTCGACACCCCGGTCTACCTGGACTGGCTCCTCGACCGGGTGCGCGCGCTGGGCGTGCGCGTCGAGTACCGGCCGCTGACCTCCCTCGCCGGCCTCGGCCCGGTCGTCAACGCGGCGGGGCTCGGCGCGGGCCGGCTGGCGGGGGACCCGTCGATGGTGCCCGTCGGCGGGCAGGTCGTGCACCTGACCGACCCGGGCCTGCCGGGGTTCGCGGTCGACGAGACCGGCCCGGGCGTCACCTACGTCATCCCGCACGGCACCCACGTGGTGTGCGGCGGCACGGAGGAACCCGGCCGCGGCGACACCGACCCGAACCCGGGCGTGACGGCCGACATCGTGCGCCGCTGCCGCGAGCTGGAGCCACGCCTCGAGAGCGCGCGGGTGCTGCGGTCGGTCGTCGGGCTGCGCCCGTCCCGGCGCGAGGTCCGGCTGGAGCGCGACGGCGACGTCGTGCACTGCTACGGCCACGGCGGCTCGGGCATCACCCTGGCCTGGGGCTGCGCGGCGGACGTCGCCGATCTGCTGTCAGCTTCCTGAGAACTCGGCGTGGTCGGCCTCCGTGCGGTCGGCGTAGCGGACGGCGTACGCGCCCATCGCCTCGTCGAGCTCGGAGTCTTCGGCGAAGTAGCCCGCCAGGAGCTTCGGGTGCAGCGACCGCGTGTGGGCGCGGGCGAGCAGCGCTCCCGCCAGGCGGCCGTAGTCGTCGAGGTGGTCCTTCTCGAGTTCCGACGGGTCGATGTCGCCCTTGAGGTTGCGGAACTGCCGGACGATGAACGGCACGCCGTCGATGGTGGTCCAGCCGAGCAGGATGTCGGTTTCGGCCTGGACCAGCCGGGCGCCCTCGACGATCCGGCGGCCTTCGTGGTCCGCCGCGGGCAGGCCGAGGTACGGCGCCAGTGCCGGCCGCTGGGCCTGTTTCACCTGCAGCACCAGGTCTTCCTCGTCGTTGCCGTGCAGCAGCGCGACGTAGCTGCGCAGCCCGACGCTGCCGGTGCCGACCACCCGGAAGGCGACGTCGGCGAGCCGGTAGCGCGCGATCAGCGTGCGGCGCGACTCGCGCAGGGTGTCCACATAGGACACCAGGCCGGCGGCGACGGCTTCGGCGGTCGGCCCGTCGACGTGCGTCAGCACCGGCGGGTCCTCGACGAACCGGTGACGCGCCAGGCCGGTCTCGTGGTCGTCGACGTGCTCGGTCCACTTCGCCGCGACCTTGGCGCTGGTGTTCTTGCGGGCCTTCTCGGCGGCGTCGGCGAAGTCGTCGATCAGCTCGTCCGCGCGGGCCTTCGACAGCACCGACGAGTCCGGCAGAGCGTTCCACGATCGCAGGAACGGCAGGTCGGCCAGCGCGCGGATGGTCCGGCGGTAGGACTTCACGGCGTCTTCGGCGGCCTCCCGGCAGCCGGCCTCGCCGATGCCGCCCTCGCGGCCGGCGAGCACCAGGCTGGCCGCGAGCCGCTTGAGGTCCCACTCCCACGGGCCGGGCACGGTCTCGTCGAAGTCGTTGATGTCCATCACGATCTTGCCTTCGGGCGTGCCGTAGAGCCCGAAGTTCGCCGCGTGCGCGTCCCCGCAGAGCTGTGCGGTGAGCCCGGCCGACGGCGTGCCGGCCAGGTCGGCGCCCATCAGCCCGGCGGCGCCGCGGAAGAACGTGAACGGCGACGCGCGCATGCGTTCACGGCGGAGTTCGATCAGCCCGGGCAGGCGCCCGGCGTTGCTGGCCTCGAAGTACTGCTTCGCGCTCGGCCGGTCGTCACCCGCGGCCTCGTGGTCGTGCACCGCGGCCGGCGTCTTCTCGCGGAGCCGCTTCCCCTGTTCGTACAGCTCGGCCGGCGTCACGTCGCCGGTGCCGGCGAGCGGCCGTTCCACCCATTCCCCTGATCCCATACCGGGCACAACGTCCGAAGGGGACGTTGTGCTCCCGGATGCCGCCGGGGCGGGAGGCTCACCCGGCGGCACCCGGGTGGTTCAGGGGCGGATGACCTCGGCGATCGCGTCGATGCCGCGGTCCAGTTCCTCGCGGGTGATCACCAGCGGCGGGGCGACGCGCAGCGTGCGCTCGTGCGTCTCCTTGCACAGCACGCCCCGCGTCGACAGCGCCTGCGAAGCTTCCCGGCCGGAGGGGCCGCCGGGCGCGATGTCGATGCCCGCCCACAGGCCGCGGCCGCGGACCTCGGACAGCCCGCTGCCGATCAGCTCGTTCAGCCGCGCGTGCAGGTGGGCGCCCAGCTCGGTGGAGCGCTGCTGGAACTCGCCCGTGTTCAGCAGGCGGACCACGGCGCGGCCGACCGCGCAGGCCAGCGGGTTGCCGCCGAACGTCGAGCCGTGCTCGCCCGGCTTCAGCACGCCGAGGACATCGCGGCGGCCGACCACCGCGGACACCGGCAGGATGCCGCCGCCGAGGGCCTTGCCGAGGGTGTAGACGTCCGCGCGGACGCCTTCGTGGTCCAGCGCCAGCACGGTGCCGGTGCGGGCCAGGCCGGACTGGATCTCGTCGGCGATCAGCAGCACGCCGTGCTCGTCGCAGGCGGCGCGGACCTCGGCGAAGTACCCCTCCGGCGGCACGATGACGCCGGCCTCGCCCTGCACGGGCTCCAGCAGCACGGCGGCGGTGCGCGGGGTGATCGCGTCGCGCAGCGCGGCGGCGTCGCCGTACTTGACCGTGACGAAGCCGGGCGTGAACGGGCCGAAGTCGGCGCGCGCGGTCTCGTCGGTCGAGAACGACACGATCGTGGTGGTCCGGCCGTGGAAGTTCGAGCCGGCGACGATGATCTCGGCGGTGCCGTCCGGCACGCCCTTGACCTGGTGCGCCCACTTCCGCGCGACCTTCACCGCGGACTCGACGGCTTCGGCGCCGGAGTTCATCGGCAGCACCAGCTCGGTGCCGGTCAGCTCGGCCAGCTCCCGGCAGAACAGGCCCAGCTGGTCGTGGTGGAACGCGCGCGAGGTCAGCGTGACGCGCCCGAGCTGCTCGACGGCGGCGGCGACCAGGTCCGGGTGGCGGTGGCCGAAGTTCAGGGCCGAGTACCCGGACAGGAAGTCGAGGTAGGACTTGCCCTCGACGTCGGTCACCGAGGCGCCTTCGGCTTCGGCGATCACGACGGGCAGCGGGTGGTAGTTGTGCGTGCTCCACCGCTCGTCGAGCTCGATGAAGCTCGCGGCGGAGGGGGCGGCGGTCTCCCGGCCGGCGAACGTCGTCATGCGTTCAGGTTAAAGGCAGGACACGCAGAATTCAGCCGGGAATCGTTGCTTTCACCCGTTGTTCGTTGCGCAATCCCCGGTCGCGACCCGCGAAACGCTGCGCGGCGATTGACGGACGCAAAGGTAAGTCGTAACTTACCGTTCGTGGCGACTTACGGAAGCGACCAGCTGGCCGCGCTGGCCGATCCGTCGCGGCGCGCGATCGTCGAAGCGCTCCGCGACGGGCCGCGCGCGGTCGGCGAGCTGGCCGCGGACCTGCCGATCAGCCGCCCGGCCGTCTCCCAGCACCTCAAGGTGCTCAAGGAGGCGGGCCTGGTCGCCGATCGGGCCGAAGGCACGAAGCGGCTTTACCGCCTCGAACCCGACGGCATCGCCGCGGTGCGCGCCTACCTCGACCGCATGTGGTCGGACGCGCTCCGCTCGTTCGCCGATTTCGCCGAATCCACCGAGAGCGAGGAACCATGACACTCGAGCCGATCCGCAGGACGATCACCGTCGCGTGCTCCCGCGAGCACGCGTTCAAGACCTACACCGAGGCCTTCGACAGCTGGTGGCCGCGGGCGCACCACCTCGGCGCGGCCGACCTCGCCGAAGCCGTCCTGGAGCCGAAGCCGGGCGGCCGCTGGTACGAGCGGACCGTCGACGGCGCCGAATGTCAGTGGGGCGAGGTGCTCGTCTGGGAGCCACCCGCCCGGGTGGTCCTCTCGTGGCGGATCGACGGTGACTGGAAGATCGACCCGGACCCCGCGCACGCCAGCGAGATCGAGGTCAGGTTCGTCGAGGAGGGGCCGCGCGGCACCCGCGTCGAACTGGAGCACCGGGGCTTCGAGCGGCACGGCGAAACGGGTGCGAAGGTCCGCGAAGGCGTCTCCGGCGAGGGCGGGCACGGCGCCCTCCTGGACCTCTTCGCCGAGAAAGCCGCCGCCTGAGCAGGTAGCTTCGCGAGATGGCCAAGAAGGACGCAGGAAGCCGGGTCCGGGACGCGCTGCGCATCGACGGGGAGCTGCCGGACCCGGGCTCGCCGCCGGTCGGGCCCGGCAAGAAGCCCAAGGCGCTCGCCCAGCTCGGCGACGCGGGCGAACGGCTGTCCGGGCTGCAGGAGGCGCTCTACGCCGAGGGCGTCGGCGGCGGCACCCGCAGTGTCCTGCTCGTGCTGCAGGGCATGGACACCTCCGGCAAGGGCGGCACCGTGTCGCACGTGCTCGGCCTGGTCAACCCGATGGGCGTCCGCTACGCCGGGTTCAAGGCCCCGACGGCGGCCGAGCGACGCCACCACTACCTGTGGCGCATCCGCAAGCAGCTGCCGGTGCCGGGCCAGCTCGGCGTGTTCGACCGCTCGCACTACGAGGACATCCTGGTCCCGCGCGTGACCGGCCTGCTGACCGCCGCCGAGCGCCGCCGCCGCTACACCGAGATCAACGCCTTCGAGAAGGAGCTGACGGAGGCGGGCACCACCGTCGTCAAGGTGTTCCTGCACATCTCGCCGCAGGAGCAGCTCAAACGGCTGAAGGCCCGGCTGGAGACGCCCGAGAAGCACTGGAAGTACAACCCGGGCGACCTCGAGGCCCGGTCGCACTGGCCGGCCTACCAGCAGGCCTACGCCGACATCTTCAAGAAGACGTCCACCGGGCACGCCCCCTGGTACGTCGTGCCCGCCGACCACAAGTGGTACCGCAACTGGGCGGTCGCCCAGCTGCTCATCGAGACCCTCGCCGACCTGGACCCGCGGTTCCCGGAGCCGGGCTTCGACGTCGACGCGGAGCTGGCGAAGCTGAAGGGTGTTGGCGTCTCGTCGTGATCGTCTGAAAGAGTGCGGGCGTGACCGATGTCGACGACCTCCCGTTCCTCCGCAAGCAGGCCCGTACCCAGCGCTTCACCCTCGGCGCGCCGAAGGAGTTCCGGGTCGCCCCGGACGGCTCCCGCGTGCTGTTCCTGCGCGCGGAGTCGGGCACCGACCCCCGGCACAGCCTCTGGTCGGCCGACCTGGCGACCGGTGCCGAGACCAAGCTGGTCGACGCCGCCGAGCTGCTGCCCGGCGAGGAGGAGCTGCCCGCCGAGGAGCGGGCACGCCGCGAGCGGGCCCGCGAGACCGGTGGCGGCGTCGTGCACTACGGCGTGGACGCGGGCTTCACCGTCGCGGTGTTCTCGCTCTCCGGCAAGCTCTACACGCTGGACCTGGCGTCCGGCGAGGTGACGCTGCGCGTCGACGGCTCGGTCATCGACCCGCGGCCGAGCCCGGCCGGCACGCACGTCGCCTACGTCCAGGACCGGCGGCTGCACGTGCTGGAGCTGGCCACCGGCGACGACCGCGTGCTCGTCGAGGAGGACGGCGAAGACATCACCTGGGGCCTCGCCGAGTTCATCGCCGCCGAGGAGATGGACCGCACCCGCGGTTACTGGTGGGCCCCGGACGGCCGCAGCGTGCTGGCCGAGCGCTCGGACCGCGGCCCGGTCCCGCGCTGGACCATCGCCGACCCGGCCAACCCGCAGCACCCGGCGAACGTCGTCGCCTACCCGGCCGCGGGCACCACGAACGCGCTGGTCTCGCTGGCGGTGCTCGGCCTGGACGGCTCCCGCGTCGACGTCGAGCCGGGGGAGTGGGAGTACCTGGCCTCGGTGCACTGGTCGGCGGGCGGCGCGCCGCTGCTGGCGGTCCAGCCGCGCGACCAGAAGCGCATGGACGTCCTCGCGCTCGACGTCGCCGACGGCTCGACGTCGGTCGTGCACACCGCGGCCGACCAGCACTGGATCGACATCGTCGGCGGGGTCCCGGCGTGGACGCCGGACGGCCGCCTGGTCACCGAAGGCATGGTCGACGGCGACCACCGGCTGTTCGTCGGCGGCGAGGCCGTCACGCCGGCCGGGCTGCAGCTGCGCGCGGTGCTGGACGTGGGCGAGGAGATCCTCTTCAGCGCGTCCGAAGCCGACCCGACCCAGATCCACGTCTTCCGCACCGAGGGCGCTTCGGTGCGTCGCCTGTCCACTGTGGACGGCGTGCACGTCGGCGCCGGGAGCGCCGCGGTCACCGTGCTTTCCTCGTGGAGCCTGGACTACAGCGGCCCGCGCGTTTCGGTGCTGCGCGACGGCGAGCCGGTGGCGTCGATCGCGGTGTCCACTGTGGACCCGGACATCGTGCCGAACCTGACCTGGCTGACGCTGGGCGAGCGCGGCCTGCGCGCGGCGCTGCTGCTGCCGCGCGGCTACGAGCCGAGCGAAGGCAGGCTGCCGGTGCTGCTCGACCCGTACGGCGGGCCGCACGCCCAGCGCGTGCTGCAGAGCCGCAACGCGTTCCTGACCTCGCAGTGGCTGGCCGACCAGGGCTTCGCGGTGCTCGTCGCGGACG
>NZ_JAAGNB010001467.1:0-9854 GCF_010550475.1 Amycolatopsis sp. SID8362 | reverse complement strand
CCAGGCGGGCCGCCGCGGCGGGTGGGATGTCCGGGGTGGCGCCGGCCAGGATCAGGCCGTCGTTGGTTTCGCTCATCGCCGTCAGGAGGCGCTCGCGGCGGGACGGGCCGCCCGGGTCGATGCGGACGATCTCCGGGTAGCGCCGCGTGAGGTGGGCGCGTAGGGGTCGCAGCAGGCGCAGTGTCCGCGCGTCGCGGCGGCCCGCCGCCAGGCCCGGGACCGCCGGGATCGTCAGGCCCAGCACGATCAGCAGCACCGACACCGCGGGGAAGCCGACGTCGAGCGCGCACGGCAGCGTCGAGAACGGGCCGCGGCACAACGCCTTCGCCGGGTGATCGGACTCCAGCGCGTGGATCGTCGCGACGACCTTCCCCGTGAGGTACGCGATCGCGAACGCCGAGGCCAGCAGGAGCAACGCCAGACCGGCGCGCAGGGCGCCGCCGCTCGCCCGGATCGTCACCGCGGCGACGATCCCGATGTCGATCACCGCGAGGCCCAGGTACACGGTGTAGGTGAAGACGTAGACGACCAGCGTCGGGTGGGTGCGGTACAGCTCGTCGAACAGGCCGATCCCGCGGGGCAGGTCCGCCGTGCTGAAGAACATGACGACGAGCAGCGTCAGCGCGACGCCGAGCGCCACCAGCCGGGTGCGGCGGCCGCGGTCGCGGGTGCCGCTGATCTCCGCGACCGTCAGCCCGATGCCGTAGGCGGCGACCATCGTCGCCAGGTTCGACAGCAGGCGGCCGAGACTCGGGTAGATCTCGCTCTCGAACTGCTGCGCCCGGTTGGAGAGGAAGCAGAACGCCGCTCCCAGCGCGATGAGCGAGACGGCCAGTCCCGCGCCCGCGCCGGTACGCCGCGCGCGGACCGCGCGCCAGATGCCGACGACGAGCGCGAAGACCCCGACCCCGAGGAACAGAATGTCGATCACGGGAGGCGACTATCCCAGGAGTGCCGCCAGCCGCCTAGCCTGGTCGGCCGCCCGGCCGGAGGCACCCGGCTGAACGGCGGAGGGTTCGCTGGTCGCGGCGCTCATCAGCAGGACGGCGATCAGCTCGGCTTCGTACTCCTCTGTCCCGCTCGTGACGCGCGTGAGCAGGTGCGACAACGCCGCCGGCGCGAGGTCGGGGGCGAGCTCGGCGGCTTCGGACTCGGCCATCAGGCAGGTGCCGGTGTGCGCGCACAGCATGTGGGCGAGCTCGTGGGCGATGATGTGGTCCTGGTGCAGCGCCGACGTGTGCTCGGTGTAGGCGATCAGGTCGTAGTCCGGGCGCGCCTGCCAGGCCCCGGACGGCTGCCCGGGCCGGTAGGCGATCGGGACGAGGTCGATCTCGCGCCCGCGCCAGGCTTCCAGGCGGTCCACCCAGCCGTTCATCGACCACGGCCGGGGCAGCGGGACGGCGGCGAGCACCGTCCGGACGCGCGCCCGCGCCCGGTCACGGAGGTCCGGCAGACCACGCTCGTCGATGGGTCCTCCCCGCTCACCGGGCGCCAGCCGGCTGCACCGGGGCGCGATCACGGACGAGGTCATCCTAACCGACCGCGGTGGCTCACTCGGGCTTCCGGCGCCGGCCTTCGCGGCGGCGGGTGTCGTCGTAGCTGCTGAGCTGGTCGAGCAGCGCCGTCACGGTTTCGCGGTCACGCGGGGAGAGCCGCATCGCCCGCTGCGCCAGGGTGCGCGCTTCGGCGTCGCGCCACGCCACGACGTCCTCGACCTGCTGGTCGACTTGGCCGGCGACCTCGTCGTCGAAGAAGTAGGTGACGGGCACGCCGAAGAACTGCGCGAGCGCCTGGATGTGCGAGCGCTTGGGGTCCTTGCGCGCGCCGACGGCCAGCTGCTGCACGTGCGTCGCCGACATCGAGACGCCGGTCTGGTCGGCGACCCCGGTCGCGATCTCCCGGTAGGAGTACGGCTTGCGGTCCGGCGGGTGGACGGTCGCGATCAAGTGCGCCAGCCGTTCGGCGAAACTGCGCTCTTCACTCACCACACACCACCCTCTGTCATGAAACGTGACAACCGTCAGCGTAGCTGTTCCGAAAACTTGACACATACCGTCCCGGAAAGACTACGATACTCCCGTTCGGTGTTTCGGAAACATGACACAGAACCCTGGGTGGCGCTGCGGCCACGGGGTGATTCACGTGGCCGCTGGGGGTGGCCACGCGCCTAGCTCCGTGCCCGCCGCGCGATCCTTGCGAGCCGAACCGCTTCCGCACGAAGTGGGACGCGCGGGCTCGCCAGCAGCTGACCGGGACGCCCGGCCCGAGGCTTCGGCGCGATCAGACGACCGGCCCGCAGCGCGAGCCCTCCCGTTAGTTCGCCAGCAGCCGGCGCATCACCCCCGGTGTCGTGCCCGTGTGCTCCCGGACCGTGCGCGTCAGGTGGGCCTGGTCCGCGAAGCCCAGGTCCGCCGCCAGCACCGCCAGTTCCCGCTCCCCCGCCTCCAGCCGCTCGAGGGCGCGGCCGACGCGCACCCGATTCCGGTACCGCGTCACCGAAACGCCCAGCTCGCGCGGGAACGCGCGGCTCAACCGGTACGGCGACACCCCCAGCGCCTCCGCGAGCGGGAACAAGCCGGCCGCCGCCGGTTCGTCCGAGCCGATCGCTTCCCTGGCGCGCGCGACCAGCTCGCGGTCGTCTCGCGTCGAGCCCGTCGACCGGGTGACCGCCCGGCGCACCAGGACCAGCAGCTCCTCCGCCAGCGCGTAATCCGGGTCGGCCGCCGACGCGACGGCTCGGCGGTGGGCCAGTTCCAGCGCGCCGTCGACGTACACCGCGGGCCGCACCGGGCGGTCGCCCGCCAGGCGGGACCACAACTCGGCGCCGAAACTCACCGCCGTGCAGGTGTCGCCGCCCGCCGGGTGCGCGAAGCACTCCTCGTCGCCGGGCGCGGCCAGATAGGCCACCGTCCGATCGGCGTCCGCCACCACTCCCCCGGCACGGCGGCGGAACCGGCCACGGCGGACCAGCACCATCCGGTACGCCGACGACACTTCGGCCGGCGACCACCCGGTGTGGTCGTCGGCGCATTCGACCACGCTCACCGCATACCCGGGGCGGGCCACGACTTCGACTGCTTCACGCACGTCCCGGACCGTACGCCGGGGGTACGACAATTCCGGGCCGCAAGGATCTTCAAGACCGCGGACCCGGGCCGCGGGCAGGCTGCCGCAGAACGAAAGGAGCGGTTCCCATGCCCGCAGAACTCACCACGATCGTCCTCGACTGCGCCGACCCCGCCGCGCTCGCCGCCTTCTACGCCAAGGCGCTCGGCTGGGAGGTGACGCACCAGGACGCGGACTCCGCCCAGCTCGGCGGCGGCCCGGTCGGGCTCGGCTTCCAGCGCGTCGAGGGCTACCGCGGCCCCGGTTGGCCGGACGCCGCCAAGCACGCGCACTTCGACCTCACCGTCGGCGACCTCGACGCCGCCGTCGCCGAGTTCGAAGGGCTCGGTGCCACCCGGCCGGAGTTCCAGCCCGGCGGCACGGACTGGGTGGTGCTCGCCGATCCCGAGGGTCACCTCTTCTGCCTGATCCCGGCCTGACGCGGCGGGTGGCCCCTCGGCGAAGAGGGGCCGCCCGTAGTCAGGACCGGTAGACGCCGAACTCGTACAGCGAGTAGCCGTACGCGGTGCCGCGCTGGGTGGCGTGCACGCGGACGTACCGCGCGGTGGCCGTGACCGCGATGTCGTCGGCGCCGCCGTCCCCGGACGTCGTCCCGTACACGCTGCGCCAGTTCGCCGCGTCGTCGCTGACCTGGATTTCGTACGCCTTACCGAACGCCGCCTCCCAGACCAGCTGGACGTGGTCGAACGCCTGGCGGCTGCCCAGGTCCACCTGCAGCCACTGCGGGTCGGCCCAGGCGCTCGCCCAGCGGGTCGCGGTGTTCCCGTCCGTCGCGGCCTGCGGCGGGTACGGGGCGCCGGGACCGTCGGCCTGGTACGTCGACGCCGTCGTCGCGGCGCCGCGGGCCAGGTTGGTGCCCGGCACCGGCGGCGCGACCACGCGCAGCGAACGCGTCTCGATGCCGACGTTGCCGTGGCCGTCCCGGGCGTAGAGGTAGATCTTCCAGACACCGAGCTGCTGCGGCGCAGTGACGGTGAACGTGCCGGTCCCGGTGAACTGCGCCGGGATCAGGCCGGCCGCGTCGTTGATGTACTTGCTGTTGTACCCCATGGTGTAGCTGATCGGGTCACCGTCCGGATCGGACACCGCGGCGGTCAGGGTGAACGTCCCGCCCGCCGGCACATCGGTGCTGCGGCTGAGGTTCATCGACGAGATCACCGGCGGGGTGTTGCCGCCAGTCTGTCCACTGTAGAGCTTGCGGACGGCGTACCAGGACAGCCGCTTCTCGTTGCCGGTGGTGATGTTGAACCAGACGCCGCCGAAGTCGCCTTCGGTGCCGTAGTGGAAGAGGGTCGCGCCGAGCGCCACGCCCGGGTGCGCCAGCACGCAGTTCCACGCGTTGACGTAACCGTCGCGCTTCTGCTGGTCGGTCGGCTCGGCCGGGACGCCGTTCGCGTCGTCGGGCACTTCCCATTCGCCGGCCGGGCCGGTTTCGGTGATGATGTACGGCTTCGTGTAGCCGCCGGCGAGCCAGTCCTGCTTGACCTGGCACACCTGGGCGTAGGAGTTGACGGAGTACAGGTCGAGGCTCGGCGCGTACGCCTTGTAGTACGGCCAGGCCCCGGTCCACGCGTCGGTCGAGGTGACCGGGTGGTTCGGGTCGATCGCGTGGATGGCCTGCGCCGCCTGGTCGACGAACCGCGTGTAGGCGATCCGGTCCTGCTCCAGCTGCGTACCGGAGTAGCAGTTCTGCATCCCGAGGATCGACTCGTTGCCCACGTTCCACAGCAGCACACCCGGGTGTGTTTTGTATGCGGTAACCCATTTCTGGATTTCGGCGAGCATGGTGTTCTTGTAGTTCGTGTCCGTCGTGTAGTCGACGCACCCGCCGCTGCCGGGGCCGCCGCCGGGTTGCAGCCAGAAGCCGCTGATCACCTTGATGCCGTTGGCCGCGGCGGCGTCGAGCAGCGGCTGCGTGGTGCCGTCGGTGCCCCAGGTCCGGACGGTGTTGACGCCGATAGCGTGCAGCTCCGGCATCCGCGTGGCCGCTTCGCTCACCGGCGGTCCCCAGGTCAGGCCCTTCACGGTCCACGGGATACCGTCGACGGTCAGCTGCCAGTTCCCCTGCGCGCCGGTTACCCGCGTGACGCCGGGACCGTTCTGCGCCCCCGCAGTGCCGCTGACCTGGAACTCCCACAGCGAATAGCCGTAGCCGCCGACGCGGTGGGTGCCGTAGAGGCGGACGTAACGCCCGTGCCCGGTGACCGCGAGATTTTGCATACCACCGACCGCGGTGGTCGTACTGTATACAGTCTGCCAATTCGCGGCATTGTCGGAAATCTGGATTTCGTATGCAGTCGCGTAGGCGGCCTCCCAGTTCAGGGTGACCTGGCTGATGTCGGCCGGCGCGCCGAGGTCGACCTGGAGCCACTGCGGGTCGCTCCAGGCGCTCGCCCAGCGCGTGCCGGGGTCGCCGTCGACGGCCGCCGACGCCGGGGTGCCCGCGCCTTCGGTGCTGGACGCGGTCACCGGTCTGCCCTGGGAAAGCACGGTGGCGGCGTGCGCCGGGGCGGGGCCGGCGAGCAACCCCAGCACCAGCAGGGCCACCAGCGCCGGGACGGCACGGAGGAGCGACGGTCGGTCCACGATGACTCCCGTACGAACAAGGGGACGGAGGTTGGAGAGCGCTCTCCGACGCGACCGATGGTTCGGCACCGCGCCCCGCGTTGTCAAGGATTCCGTCTCGAACCGGACAATGGCTGCCCGCCGCGGTATCCGAGTGCTCCTTGACACGGCGGCACCCCGGTGCGCATGCTCTTGGAGAGCGCTCTCCCATCCTTGGCACCCTCACCGTGGAGGACCCTTGGCAACGAAAGCCGCGCTCCTCGCCTGCACCGCCGCCACCGTGCTGGCAGGCGCCTTCCTGACCGCGGCCACCTGGTCGCCCGCCGGAGCCGACGACCTGGTGACCCACCACGAGTTCCAGGTCAACTGCTCCCCCAGCCACCACCAGCCGGACGACCCGATCGTCTTCCCCGGCCTGCCCGGCGCTTCGCACGACCACACGTTCATCGGCAACAAGACGACGAACGCGGCCACGACGCTGCAATCGCTGCAGGCCGCGGGCGTCGGGAACACGACCTGCCTGGCGCCGGACGACCTGTCGGCGTACTGGTTCCCGACCGTCTACAACGGCAACGACGTGGTGCTGCCGAACTTCGCGCAGGTCGTCTACTACAAGTCCGGCATCCTCGACTACACGAAGGTGGTGCCGTTCCCACCCGGGCTGCGGTACGTCGCCGGCACCGTCACCGCGACCCAGGACGAGTTCCAGCACGCCCCCGGCGCGATCGAGGGCTGGGAGTGCGGGGACAGCTTCCACAACTGGGACATCCCGGTGAACTGCGTGGCCGGCAGCCAGCTCAACATCCGGTACCAGGCCCCGAGCTGCTGGGACGGCGTCCACCTGGATTCGGCGGACCACAAGAGCCACCTGGCGTACCCGGACCGCGCGACGCTGACCTGCCCCGCCGACCACCCGGTGGCCGTGCCGATGCTGGAGTTCAAGATCGCCTTCCCCGTCAGCGGCGACATGTCCGGCGTGCACCTGGCCAGCGGCCGCGGGTATTCGTGGCACTACGACTTCTTCAACGCGTGGGACCCGCCGACCCTGGCCGCGCTGGTGAGCCACTGCATCAACGGCGGCCTGCAGTGCGACCCGCGCGGGTTCGACCTCTACAAGCCGGATCGCGGCTCGGTGCTCGGGCCGAACTACCGGCTGCCCGGCCGCCCGTGAAAGGGCCGGCCCTGGGGGCGGTGGTGGTAGCGCTGATCCTGGGCGGGTGCGCCACCACCGCCGCCACCGGCCCCGCCCCCGGGCCGTCCACCGCCTTCAACCCGACCGACGTCGCCTGGCTGCAGCTCGTGGTCCCGATGACGTCGAACGCCCTCGCGGCCGCCCGGCTGGCCCCGGAACGGGCCGGGAGCGCGGCCGTGCGGTCGGCGGCCACAGCCGTGGTGGTGCCTTCGGAACGCCTGCTCGAGCGGTTGAAGGCGGCACGGGACCGGGCCGGGCTCCCGGCCACCGATGTCCACAGTGGACACCGGATGCCGGGCATGGTCACGCCCGCGGACCTGGCCGCGTTGCGCACCGACGGCGCCGCCGAGTTCGACCGGCGCCTGCTCGCCCTGCTCCGGGCGCACGCGGCACAGCTCGTGGTCCTCGCCCGCGGCGAACAGGCTTCCGGCGCCGACCCGGAAACCCGCGCGCTGGCCGCGGACCTCAGTGCCGAAGGAGCCCGCGAAACCGAGGTGCTGGCGAAGTGAGCTGAAGGGGACTTTCCTCGCAGCACATGCGAGGAAAGTCCCTTTCAGCGCGCCGGAGCCTCAGTACGTCACGGTGACCGGGGCCCGGCCCGGGCGGGCCGGGGCCTTCACCGTCAACGTCTTCGTGGCCGCGTCCCAGCTCCACGCCGACGCCGGGGCCCACCCGGCGCCGACCATGACCCGACTCGGCGCCGCGGCCACGCCGAGGAACTTCACCGTCCATTCGCGATCGGCCACCTGGTACCGGCCCTGCGGCGGCGCCACCGTCACCGTGCGCGAACCGGCGCGCTCGGCGTAGGTGATCTTCGTGGTCGAGCTCTGCGCCGACGAAGTCCCGTTGTCCTCATACAGCGAGAAGGACCCGGACCCGCCCGGCGCGACCGTCACCGTCACCCGGTCCAGCGGGCTCTGGACGTCGTTGGGCACGTCCGCCGTGCGGGTCGCGGTGATGCCGCCGCCGCGCAGGAACACCGGCATCGTGCCGAGGTCCGACGTGACCTGCTGGGTCGTCCCGCCGGTGTACACCTTGCCGCTGAAGTAGTCCGTCCACTGCCCCGGCGGGAACCAGACCGACGTCGTCGCCGAAGTTCCCGGCGTCGTCACCGGCGCCACCAGCAGGTCCGGCCCGTAGAAGTACTCGCTCGACGCCGCCGCGTAGGCGGCCGGGTCGTCCGGGTACTCCAGGTACGTCGGCCGCACCACGGGAACGCCCGTCGTGGCGGCCTCCTGGGCCAGCGTGTAGGTGTAGGGCACCAGGTTCTCGCGCAGGTTCAGGAACTTCGTCGCCGACGCCTTCGCCGCGTCGCCGTACTGCCACGGGAGCCGGTCGCTGTGGTTGCTGTGCAGGCGGTCGATCGGCTGGAACGTGCCGAGCTGCACCCAGCGCGCGTACATGTCGTCGGGCAGCTTGACCGTCTGCCGCTGCTGCCCGCCCGAGGTGTACGTCTCGCTGCCGCGCAGGCCGGTCGTGTCGTTGTGCCCGCCGATGTCGTGGCTGATCGCCGACATCCCCGTCGCGGCCGACTCGGCCGGGGTGATCCCGACCTCCATCCGCAGCGTGCCCCACGTCGAGGACGTGTCCCCGGTGAAGTGGAGCGTGCTGCGCTTGTCCGCCCACGGTCCCGTCGACAGCCCGATCGGACCGCCGTAGCCGCCGGCCTGCAGCGAACCGTAGGCCCGCGAGGTGACGAAGCCGCGGCCGGTCGCCGGGGCGGCCAGGTCGGCGTACTGCTGGTTGATCCACGCGTCCGGGGTGACGCCGGCCAGGCTCGACTTCGAGGCGTCGCAGCACCAGTCGAGCCACCAGAAGTCGTTGCCCTGCTTCATCATGTCGGCGTGCAGGTCGAGGTAGGCCTTCAGCTGGTCCGGGTCGCCCCAGTCGAAGACGTAGCAGTCGGTGCCGCAGCCGGACTTCGCCAGCTTGCCCTTCGCCGTCGCCTGCGCGCGGGCGAACTGCGGGTCCGAGCCCATGATGCTCGGGTGGGTGTTGAGCGTGTTGTGCAGGCCCTGCGCCTTCGACCACGCGAAGAAGCCCGCCGGGTCGGGGAACTTGTTCGTGTCGATCTGCCAGCCGTTCCAGGTGTCCGGCGCCTTGAAGTCGGTGTCGGTGACCAGCACGTCGAGCGGCACACCCTCGCTCCGGAAGCGCGGCAGGATCGTGTCGCGGTAGTCGGCCGCGGTGCGGTCGATGTACTCGGAGTACCAGACACCGTACGCCCAGCGCGGCAGCAGCTCGGGCGGCCCGGTCAGCGTCGCGAGGTCGCGGAGCCCAGCCTTGTAGTCGTGCCCGAACGTGAAGACGTAGCCGTCCTGGTACGGGCTGCCGCCGTGCGACGGCCGCTGGGTCACCGTCTTGGTCGCGGTGTCGTACAGCGCCGACGGGCTGTCGTCGAGCAGGTACCAGCCGTCCTGGTGCAGGAGCCCTTCGGTGAGCGACGGGTTTCCGTTGTCGCCGTTCACGCCGTCGAGGCCGCGCCGGTACCCGCCGAGGGCGAGGTGCGGCTGCGGGGCGGCCGCGCCCGGCGCGGTGACCGCGACGGTGTCGATGTTGACGTGGCAGCTGGTGTCCTCGGGGCAGCCGAGCACGACGTCGTTCGCGCCGGCCTTCAGGTCGACCGGGACCGACGCGGTCTTCCACGCGTCCCAGTTGTCGGTGACCGGGAGGCTCAGCGTGCGCGTGACGCCGTTCGCGGCGACCGACGCGGTCCGCGTTTCGTGGCGCCCGTCGCCGCCGGTGCCGTTGGCGTACCGGACGTGCAGCAGGTACGTGCCGTCGGTCGCGACGTCGGTGATCCGCTGCGTCAGCGACGATCCCCGGTTCAGCTCGGCGACGAAGCCGCGCCCGGCGTAGCCCGGGTGGTCGGTCGCGACGACGGCCGAACCGGCCCGGAGCCCCGCCTCCGCCTCGCAGCTGACGCCGGCCGGGCAGCCGGTGAACGCGCGGGCCGACGCGGGCGGGAAGG
>NZ_JAAGNB010001421.1:0-20711 GCF_010550475.1 Amycolatopsis sp. SID8362 | reverse complement strand
ATCGCCGTCAGCGGGCGCGGGGTCAGGTCGGCTTCCCGCCGCGGGCCGCGGGCGGGCCGCTGGGCCAGCAGCTCGGCGAGCAGGCCGCCGAGCAGCAGCGTGGCCACGACCGAGCCCGTCGTCGTGTCGCCGAACAGCGGCGGGAGCGCCAGGAAGAGCCACGGGTACCAGAGCCGGCGCCGCTTGAGGTAGCGGACGGCCAGCGCCACCTCGGCCGCGTCCGGGTCGGGGACGCCCCAGCGTTCGAGCAAGCGCTTACCGTGCTTCTCGCCGGGCCACAGCACGATCAGGATCGCCAGCCCGATCAGCCCGGTGAAGAGCGCGACGGCCAGTACGTTGTCCCACGGCATGCCGGACCTCCCTCGCTTGTATCAACCACATGATACAAGAACGCCGGGTAACCGCACGGCAGGCCGCTCCGCCGTTCGTATGCAGGGGAGCATGCAGTCGGCGGGGTACCTGTCATCGTTTCGCAGGCACGTCCCGTGAACTTGTCACGAAGCTGACAAGAAATCGGTTTCCTCTCATTCGAGTGACACATTCGGCGTTAGTTTTTCGATGTGTTCGTTGTCACCCCGATTCAGGTTCGGGGTGCCGGTCGCGCGTGCGCGCGCCGGAGTCCGGGGGCGGAGCGAAGGAGCTGCGATGACGGTGGAGCGCGGATTCGAACACGCTGCGCCACCGGCCGCCCTGCCCCGCAAGCTCGCGGACATCCTCCGCCCCGAGCTCGCCAGCCTCGCCGCGGAGATCGTCGACGAGATCCGCGCGACCATCCCCGCCTACGCCCGTCCGCTCGACGGGCCCTACGGCAAGTCGATCCGCGCCGGCGTCGAATACGCGATCACGTTGTTCGTCGCCCAGATCGCCGACCCGACGGTGTCGAAGGAGCAGTCGCACGAGGTGCACCACCGGCTGGGGCAGAACGAGATGCGCGAAGGCCGCAGCCTCGACACGCTGCAGTCGGCCTACCGGGTCGGCGCCCGGGTGTCGTGGCGCCGGATCATGCGCGTGGGGCGGCGAAGCGGGCTTTCGTCGGCGGTGATGTCCCAGCTGGCCGACGCGATGCTGGCGTTCATGGACGAACTCGCCTCCGTCGCGCTCGACGGCTACCTGGAGGCGAAAGCCCGCACGGCGGGCGCGCTCGAAACGTGGCGCCGCAAGCTCTTGCACCTGATCCTCGAGACCCCGCCCGCGTCGCCCAAGGCGATCGCCGAGCTGGCCCAGCTGATCGGCTGGCCGGTCCCGGCCGACGCGACCCCGGTGGCGGTCTGCCCGGCGGGCGGCGTCGCCCCGGCCCGCCGCCACGCCGGTCTCGACGCGGACGTCCTCGCCGAACTCGACACCGCCGACCCGAAACTCGTGGTACCCGGCGAACTGAGCGCCCCGCGCCTGGCGGCCCTGCAGGTGGCCCTGCCGGACTGCCGCCTGTCGATCGGCCCGTGCGTCCCGCTGACGTCGGTGGCCGATTCCCTGCGCTGGGCCCGGAACGCGCTCCAGCTGAGCGAACGCGGGGTGCTGACCCCGCGCCCGGTGCTGCGCGCCGAGGAGCACCTGGCGACGCTGCTGGTCAACTCCGACGCCGGCCTGGTCGGCACGCTGCGGCACCGCCTGTTCGCGCCGCTGGCGGACATGACGGGCAAGCAGCAGGAACGCCTCCTGGAGACCCTGCGGGCGTGGCTGGACAGCCAGGGCAACGTCGTGGAGATCGCGGAACGCCTCGGCGTCCACCCCCAGACGGTCCGCTACCGCATGCGCCAGCTCCAGGCGACGTTCGGCGACAGCCTCCGCGACCCGGCGGCCCGTTTCGAGATGGAGCTGGCCCTGCGCGCGGGCGCGGCCCCGCTGCCGCTGCGGTACCCGGTGAGCGACCTGCTCCCCTCACCGCGCACCGGGCACTCGCGTCCACAGTGGACGCCGAACTGAGCGTCAGCCCACCGGCAGGCTCGGGCTGAAGTACGGATTCTGCGGCGGGCTGCTGACCCGCGGCGCGCAGTTCATCGTCCACGGCTTCCACGTGATCGCCAGCGTGACGCCACCGGCCCGAGGGCTGGACTGCCGGTGGTGATGTCGTCGGTGACCGCTTCCGTGACGACGCCGTTAAGGCCACCTTACGGGCGTCAGACGCCCGTAAGGTGGCCTTAACGGCAGTCGGTGGCGGCGGCACTCACGTGATCGTGATGCTCGGGGTGAAGGCGGTGTTCTGCGGCGGGCTGGTGACCTTGAGCGTGCAGCTCGACGCCCACGCGGTCCACGTCCCGGTCGACTTCTTGTGCAGCTCGAGGGATTGCGATATGGCCGTGCCCATCGCGAAGCTGACGGAACCTGCCCCGCCGGCGGTGAACACCTGCGGCGTACCGTCGATCCAGAAGCTCGTGATCGGGTTGGCCGGGAACGAGCCCGCGAGCACCCCCGACGTCGGGGTCGCGTTGGCCACGCTGAACGTCGTGCTGAGCGAGCCCTGCATCTGGTCGTAGCCGAGCGCGTTCAGCAAGGATTTCACCGCGGCCGTGTACGTCACTGTGGCGTGCGGCGTGACTGTGAACGCCTGGCCGGGGTGGGGATCGGTGACGTCCAGCCGCGCCACCAGCGTCATGGCCTGGGGCGTGACCCCCGGGAACGTGCAGCCGTAGGTCAGCATGCCCGTGGTCGTCGTGAACGTCGCGCTCGCCGTGCCCGTCGCCAGGCCGGTGACGAGCAGTGCCGCCGCTATAGCCGTTCCGATCCTCATGCGATCCCCTCAGTTCGGTTTCTTGGCCGCCGCCTTCTTCGCCGCGGCAGAGCCCTGCGGGGGCCCGTTGGAGCCGTCCGGGCACTGGGTGTGGTCCGGATCGGTGCACACGATCAGGTTGTAGGTGTCGACGAACGCCTGGTTGCCCGTGCCGGAGCCCATCCCGGACAGCAGCGGGTTCAGGTCCTGGCCGGCGGCGCCGCAGCCGGTGAACATCGGCAGCTCGAAGCCCTTGTCCTTGTCCGTCCGGATGTGCCCGACGCCGAACGCTTCGTACGGGCCGCTCAGCGTGATCTCCACCGCCTTCGTCGTCACGCAGCCCGGCCCGAGGTCGAGCGGGACGCCGTTGACCTTCGCGTTGCTCAGTCGCGCCATCACCTGGAGCGTCGTGTCCAGGTACGTGTTGTCGTCCGCGTGGGTGGTGATCTTGCCGGCGAACTCGATGATCTTGCTGTTGCGCCAGTCCACCGGCAGGAACTCGACGGTCGCGGTCACCGGCACGAACCCGAAGCCGAGGAACGTGGCGGTCGCCGGGTTGAACGTCGTCGAGCCGGTCACCCGCGAGCTGCCGTCGACCAGGTTGAGGATGAACAACCCGTTGAACAGGAACGCGGGATCGGCGGTGACGGTCGCGCCGAGCTTCCGGACCGTCGACTTCGTCTGGATCGTGACCAGGCTCAGCGGGACGGCGAACTCGTCCTCGGTCGGCGGGTCACCGGGGGCGGGCTCGTCGGCGGCCGCGGCCTGCTGCTGCGCCTTCGCGCCCGGCGTCACCTTCGGCAGGACGAGCACCTTGCCCAGCGTCGTCTGCTGTTCGGGGTCCAGCGCGCACGCGACCGGCTTCGCGGCCGGCTCCGCGGGCGGCGGGACGGCGGCGAGCGCGAGCGATGGGGCGGTGACGTCGAAGGTGACGGCGCCGACGGTGTTCAGCGCGATCTCGGGCACGGTGCCGGTGGCCGCCAGGGTGACGTCGCCGGCCTCCGGCAGCGGGGTGGCCGGCACGGTGAGGGTGACGGGGACCTTGTCCGCGCGGTCGTCCTTGTGCACGTTCAGATCGAGCCGCACCTCGCCCGCCAGCGAGCCGGCGGTGGCGCCGGCCGGGAGGTACGACAGCGCGACGTCGCGGGGGAGCGTGAGCTTCGCGGAGAACGCGCCGAGGGCCAGCGAAGTCCCGGTCCGCGCCTGGGCGGGCAGCGTGGCCGCCGTTTCGACGGTGAGCGCGCGGGCGCCCGCCGGGTCGGGGAACGGGCACGTCACCGACACCGACGTCGCCGCCTTCGTGTCCGGTGGGACCGCGGGCGCGGGCGCGGCCGAGCCGACTCCCGTGAGCGCGCCGTTCACCGCGGACAGCAGGCCGACGCCTGCCAGCGCGGAGAGGGTGAGGGTGCGGGGCCGGACTCGACGTGGCATCGGTTTCCCTGGGTGCGTGCGGAAGTTGCGGGGTGGTCCCGGTGCGGGCGGGTGCCCGCACCGGGAAACCCGGTCAGGAAACGGTGATGTTCGGGCTGAACGCGATGTTCTGCGCCGGGCTGGTCACCTTGAGGGTGCAGTTCATCGTCCACGGCGACCAGGTGTTGGTCGACTTCTTGTGGAACTCCAGGTTCGCCGACAGCCCGCTCGTCAGCGACAGGGTCGCGGTGCCCGGGGTCGCCTGCGCGGTCCAGTTCGGGATGCTGGACCCCGAGTCCTGCGAAATGACCACGGTGATCGCGCCGCCGGTCGGGTAGATCACCTCCGGGATGTTCAGCCCGGAGGCCGACGGCTGCGACAGCGTGCCCGCCGACGCCGTCACCGGCACCGTCGCCTTGCCCCGGATGCCGTCGTAGCCGACCGCGGTCAGCAGCGAGTGGACGGTGGAGCTGATCGTCGCGGTGCCGCCGACGTTGCTCGGCGTGACGGTGGTGCTGTGCACGACGGTGTCGGGCGCGTCGAGGTGCGCGGTGATCGCGACCGGCTGCGGCGAGATGCCGGGGAAGGTGCAGTTGTAGGTGATGCCCGCCGTGCCCCCGGCGGCGTAGGTGATGGTGGCGGCGGCCGCGGTACCCGCGGTGAGCACCGCGATGGCGCCGATGGCGGTCGCGGTCGTGGCGATACCGGCGGACAGTCTGCTGAGTCGGGACATGCCTGTCATCTCCTTTGATTCAGTTCAGTCTCGGCTTTGGCTGATCGATTGCCCGCTGCCGTTGATCCCCCATCGCTTCACCCGCCCCGATTGCCCCGGGCGGCGGGACGCGATTCACCGGCGTGCGAGGTGGAGGTCCATCTGCCGAAATCGAGGCTACTCGCCAGTTCACTACGGAACAAGACTTCCGGACCCTCACGGGTGAGCCCCCGGAGTGGTCCGGTGAATTCTTGTGCGAAGTCGCGCAGCGGCACAGTCGGATTTGGCGGATCGTGACAAAGAACGCGCGTAACGGAGATCCGCGGGCGGCTACGGTCTACCATTTGTGATCTTGCGGGGGCAAGTACGGATAACGTAACCGGAGAAATGAGGCTATCGTGCCGGGTTCTTCACGTTGTGGACGGGTGTCATTCACGCGTGCCGCATTCGCGCTGACGGCGGCGCTGGCCGTCTCGTCGCTCGCCCAGCCCGCGTCCGCGGCCACGGTGGGCGGCGTGATCGCCTGGGGCAAACCGGATTACGACGTCACGATCCCGCCGCCGGACGCGCTGACCGGCGTCACCGCCGTGTCGGCGGGCAGCACGACGGCGCTGGCGCTCAAGGGCGGCGCGGTCCTCGCGTGGGGCGCGAACAACTGGGGCGCCAACGAAATCCCCGCGGCGGCGACCTCCGGCGTCAGCCAGATCGCGTCGGGCTGGGGGCACGAGCTGGCCCTCAAGAGCGGAAAGGTCATCGCCTGGGGCAACAACTGGTACGGGCAAACCACCCTGCCCGCGTCGGTGTCGAGTGGAGTGATCGCGATCTCGACGTCCAACATGCACAGCCTGGCGTTGAAGCAAGGCGGGCTGGTGGTGAGCTGGGGAACGCGGACCGACGTGCCGGCGTCGGCGCAGTCCGGCGTCACCGCGATTTCCGCCGGCGGCGACCACAACCTGGCGCTCAAGAATGGCGGCGTGCTGGCCTGGGGCAGCAACACCTACGGCCAGACGACCGTGCCCGCCGGGCTTTCTTCCGGTGTCACCGCGGTTTCCGCCGGGTTCAACCACAGCCTGGCGCTGAAGGCGGGCCGCGTGTACGCCTGGGGCCGCGACAACTTCCACCAGACCGAGGTGCCGCCGGAGGCGCTGTCCGACGTCGCCGGCATCGACGCCGGGTTCAACCACAACGTGGCCTACAAGACCAACGGGGACATCGTGGTCTGGGGCTCGAACTTCGTCGGGGAGACGGCCCCGCTCTCGTGCGGGCCGGTGTTCGCCGTTTCGGCCGGGGACAACGACAGTTTCGCGCTGAAGGAAGACCCGGCCGCGCCCTGCTGAGCCGCCGGGTGGCGGGCTTCGCGGCCCGCCACCCGGGTCCTGCTCAGGTGGCGTCGCTGGCCAGGTCGAGCGAAATCGTGTTGCCCGGCCCTGAAACCAGGGCGCCGAGCGCGATGTCGGCGATGAAGCAGTTGGAGAACTCGGGGATGGTGTAGGTACCGGTCACGGTGATGGCCGGCGCGGTGATGTCGATGTCCTGCGCGGACAGCGTCAGATCGAGCGGGGTCTTGGTCTTGCAGCTGCCCGGCACGGTCGGCAGCGGGATGATCGGCACGATCGGGCCGGCCCAGATGTCGTAGATCTCCATGTTGGCCTTGGCCTTCGTGACCAGGTTGCCGTCGGCGATGGTGCCGGTGGCCGGCCCGAGCGGGGTGACCTTGACCTTGGCCTTGATCCGGAAGATGCCCGCCAGCAGCGAAATGTCGGCCTGCGACGGCGGCAGCGCGAGGTCCGCGCTGAGCCCGACCGACCCGGTCTGGTCGTCGATGAGCAGGTTGCCCTTGAGCGAGCCGGGGCCGAGCTTCATGGTGCTGCCGGTCTTCTTCACCGTGGTGCTGCCGGTCACCTTGTAGGACACGGGGATCGGGATGACGTCGGCCGACGCCGGGGTCACGGCGACCCCGGTGAGCACGAGAGCCGCCGTCGAGGTGAGGACGGCCAATCTCCTCAGCTGCGTTGCCACGGACATAGTTGTTCTCCCTTTGCGTTTTCCCGTCCGTCCCGGGTGCTCCCGGAAACGGTGAAGTCAGCGCGGTTCGAGTGCGGTTATCGTCCACGTGCCGTCGGTGCGTTCGGCGGTCACGGAAAGCTGCGCCGCCGCGTTGTCGGTCGCATTGTTGTCGGCCCGTACGGCTGATTGATCGAGAAAGACGAGTAACCGCGCGTGATTGCCCCGGAGTTCTTGCACGGCGATCGCCGAAACGCGCGAAGTGAGGACGAGTTTCTGCTCGGGCGCTTTCTGCCGGACCTGGGCGAAGAGCTTGTCGTACGAATCCTTGGCGGCGCCACGAAGCACCGCGGCGGCGGCCTTTTCGGTGACGTCGGTCCGATCGTAGGAATAGGAGAAGATCCGGTTCACGGCGAGGGTGATCGCGGAGGTGACGTCGGCGGTGGCGCCGACATCGGTGAGGGCCAGGTTGGCCGCGGCAGAGGTCTCGGCGGCGGAGCGGGCTTCGACGGTGAACCAGGTACCGGCCCCGGTGAGGACGACGGCGGCGGCGATGAGGAGGGCGGGAAGCCGGAGCCAGACCGGGCGGGTCTTGGCGGGCTCGGGGTCGGCTGATGCGGTTTCGTCGGGCGCCGGGTCGGGCTCACCGTCGGTCGCAGGCTCGCCCGCTTCGCCGATCATGGCGGCCGGTTCGCCTGCGGGCGTGTGGTCGGCTTCGGCCACCGGGTCGCCAGGCTCGCCGCCGCCCGCGCCTACAACCTGCTGCTCGGCTTCGGCCACCGGCGCGCCGGACTCGCCGCCGGCAGCGACTACGACTTGCTGCTCGGCTTCGGCGGGTTCGATCCCAGCCGTGTGCTGCACCTCGTCCACCGTCTCCGCGCGGTTCATCGGCTCCCCACCGCCAGCTGGTCGAGCGCGCTCAGCTTCCACCCATCGGCAGTCCTCGCCAGCGCCGCCGCGAAGCGGTTGCGCTTCACCGCCGGCGCCACGCCCTGCTTCGCCATCGTGATCTCCACCGAGGCCAGCATCTTCGCCGTCCCCGCGTGCTCGTCCAGCTCGCTCAGCGCCGCGTCCAGGACCCGCCCCGTCGACACCGTCGAGTTCGCCGCCAACGCCTGCTTCGTCTGCGCGTCCGTCCGGGCCAGCTGGTCGTGCAACGGCCCCGTCGACGCCGACAACCACCGCGCCAGGCCGCCGTCGACGTCGTGGTAGTCGAGGCTGTTCAGCTCCGCCACCAACGTCCGGCCGCTCGCCAGGGCTTCGTCGCGGGCGGCTCCGTAGGTCACCGCCGGTTCGTGGGCCGCCGCGTACCAGGACCAGCCCGACCAGCCCGCGAAGATCGCCGCGGCCAGGGAGACCGCCGCCGCTCCGTGCTTCAGCGCAGCCACAGCATCTCCTCCAGGCTCGTCTTCGTCGCCTGCGTGCCGATCGACAGCGGGCCCACCGGCACCGCGTCCGGGACCGGCGGGTGCGGCGCGTTCTGCGTGCCGCGAACCGAGCTTTCGTTGCCGTACGGCAGCGTGCACGCCGCGTCGGTGTTCAGCGGCAACGGCGAAAGGTCGCGGCTCGACCGGTGCGGAGTGTCCTCGTAGCCCTGCAGGCACGACGGCGGGTTGTCGAAGTTCAGCACCAGGCCCATCCGCAGCTCGTGGCGGTGGTCGTCGATGGCCGAGCCGACCGCGGCCACCGCGCGGGGGACGTTCGCCAGCAGCGTCTCCTCCGCCGCCGTGCGGGTGCCGAACACCCGGGCCGTCGTCAGCAGGTTGGCCAGCACGATCGGCAGGCCCGGGTCGTTCTCCTTGAGCAACGACGAAAGCTCCGTCGCCGCCGGGGGCGCGGTCGCGATCAGGCGCCGCAGGTCGCCGTCGGACTTGGCCAGCTGCTGGGCGAACACGCGGGCGTTGCCGCTGAACGAGCGCCACTCCGCCGACGAATCGACCTGGGTGCGCAGCACCGTCGCGCCGTCGTTGATCAGCTTCGACGTCTGCGGCAGGTGCGCGCTCGCCTGCTGGGTGAACGACGTCGCCGAATCCATCAGGGTCTGCAGGTCCGGGCCCGCGCCGCGCAGGGCGTCGTCGAGCTCGTTCACGACCGTGCGCAGGTCCTGCGTCGGCACCGACGCCGTGAACGAGTCCAGGTCGGTCAGCAGGCTGTTCACCGGCAGCGGCAGCGTGGTCGACTCGCGCCGGATCACCGAGTCCCCGGTCAGGAACGGCCCGCCCGAGGTGCGTGGCTGCAGGTCGACGTACTGCTCGCCGACCGCCGACCGGTTCGCCACCACCGCTGCCGAATCCGCCGGGATGGGCGGGGCGCCGTCGTCGATCAGCAGGTCGGCTTCGGTCCCGGTGAGGGTGAGCCGCAGTTCGCCGACGCGGCCGACGGCGACGCCGCGGTAGGTCACCTCGCCGTTCGTGAACAGCCCGCCGCCTTCGGCCAGTTCGAGCTTGACCGTGTAGCTGCCGGAGCCGAACAGCCGGCCGAGACCGGCGTAGTTCGCGCCGACGAACGCCGTCGTGGCCAGCGCGATCACGACGAACAGGACCACCTGGATCCGGACTCTGCGGGTCAGCATCACTGGCCTCCCGAGGGGAGCGGGAGCGGCGGCAGCCCGGGTGGCACGCCTTCGCCGGGCGGGGGCAGCGGCACGCCGGGCGCGGGGATCATCGAGGCGAACGTGTTGATGTAGTCGCCCTTCACCGCGGGGAGCACCGAGTCCGGGAACGGGAACGTCGGCAGCAGCTGCAGCGACTGCGGCAGGTCCTCCCCGGCGGCGGCCAGCTGCCCCAGGATCGGCGCGAGCGCCCGCAGGTCCGCGACCATGTCGTCGCGGCTGCGGTCGACGACGTCGGTGGCCACGGTCGAGAGCCGGTCGAGCGCCTGCAGCATCGAGACGAGCTGGGTCCGCTGCTCGGTGAGCGACCGCAGCCCCGGCGTCAGATCGGTCAGCGCGCCGGAGACCTGGCTGTGGCGGTTCGCGAGCGTCGCCGACAGCCGGTTCATGCCGTCGAGGGCCTCGGTGATGTCCGAGCGGTGCGCGTCCAGGTCGGTCATCAGGGTGTTCACCCCGGACAGGAACGAGCGGATCTGCTCCTCGTTGCCGTCCATCACCTTCGACAGCTCGCGGTTGATCGTCTGCAGCTGCCCGATGCCGCCGCCGTTGAGCAGCAGCGAAAGCGCGCCGAAGATCTCCTCGAACTCGGGGTTGCGGTTGGTGCGGTCCACGGTGATCGTGGCCTTGTCCGCCAACCGCGCGACCCCGGCCCCGGACGGCGAACCGTCCGGGGCGGCCAGCTCGACGAACTTCTCGCCGAGCAGGCTGGACTGGCGCAGCCGCGCGATCGCGTTCGCGGGCAGCACGACGTCGCCGTTGACCTCCAGCACGGTTTCGGCCGTCCAGCCGTCGCCGCCGAGCCGGATCTCGCGCACCCGCCCGACCGGGACGTCGCCGACCTTCACCGCGGCCTGCGGCACCAGGTCGAGCACGTCGGCGAACTGCACGGTCACCGAGTACGGGTGGTCGCCGACGTCGGCGCCGCCGGGCAGCGGCAGGTCGTAGACGCCCTTGAACTCACCTGAGGACGAGCAGCCGGCGAGCAGCAGGCACCCGACGGCCGCGGTGGCGAGGACCCGTTTCACCGCCCACCCCCGTTGGTGTAGACGTCGCCGGTGACCGGCAGCGGCAGCGGCTCGAGGTAGTAGTCGGGGTTCTCGCGGCCGAGCAGCCGCCCGGTCGCCGGGTCGACCGCGTTGAGCACGTTCGTCACCGCCAGCGGGACGGCGTCGATCGTGCCGGCCAGCGAGGCGCGCTGTTCCACGAGCGTCCGCGTGGTCGTCACCAGGTTGTCCACATTGGACTTCAGGGCGCCGCGGTTGTCCCGGATGAACGCCTGGACGTCGGCGAGCGCGTGGCCGAGACCGTCGAGCGCCTGCGCCAGCTCGCCGCTGTTGGCGGCCAGGGTGCCCGAGATCTGCGACAGCTGCTGGTTGACGTTGCCGACCTGCTGGTCGTTGGTGGCCAGCATGGTGGTGAACTGCTGGAGCTCGTCGACCGTGCCGAACAGGTCGCCCGAGTTCCCGGCCAGCGTGCGCGCCAGCTGCGCGAAGTTGCGTACGCTGTCGTTGAACGCGCGGCCGTTGCCCTGCAGGTTCTGCGCGCCGGTCTTGAGCAGGTCCGACAGCGCGCCCTGGGAGTTGGCGCCGTTCGGGCCGAGCGCCTTCGACAGGGAATCGAGGCTGGCGTAGAGCTGGTCCAGTTCGACCGGGGTAGCGGTGCGCTGCACCGGGATCGACGCCCCGTCCGGCAGCCGCGGCCCGCCGCGCGCCGGCTTGGCGAACTGGACGTACCGGTCGGCGACGACGCTGGGCGCGATCACCAGGACCGTGGTGTCCTCGGCGACGCCGACCGAGCCGTCGACCGTCATGTCCACCTGCACCTGCTCGCCGCGCGGGGTGACCGCGTCGACCTGGCCGATCCGGACGCCGAGCACCCGGACGTCGGAGCCGGGGTAGACGCCGACCGCGCGGGTGAAGAAGGCGGTCACGTGGTGCTGCCCGCTGCCGGAGAACACCCACCACAGCGCCGCCGTCACGACGAGGGCGAGCAGCAGGGCGGCGGCGATGAACCGGGTCGTCAGGACACCGGCGCGGGTGGTGGTCAGCGCGCTCACTTCGTCCCTCCCGGGTTCTTCGGCACGGTGCACGGGTCGTGGTTCTCCGGGATCAGCCCGCACAGGTAGGCGTCGATCCAGCGGCCGTTGCCGGTCGTGTTGGTGACCACCCGGAAGTACGGCCCGGCCAGTTGCAGGCCCTTGGTCAGGTTGTCGTTCTGCCGCTTGAGCAGGTCGGTCACCTGGCTCAGCGACTGCAGCGCGGGCCTGAGCTGATCGGCGTTGTCCTTCACCAGCCCCCGGAGCTGCTCGGCCAGGCGCGCCGAGCCGGTCAGCAGGTCGTGGATCGCGTCGCGGCGCCGGTTGAGCTCGGTGAGCAAGAGGTTCCCGTCGTCGATGAGCTTCTCGAAGTCGTCGTTCGAGTTCGCCAGCGTCGTGGTCAGCTGCCGCGCGTTCGCGAGCAGTTCGGCGATCTGGCTGTCCCGGCTGGACACCGTCTGGGACAGCTGCGACAGCCCGTCGAGCGCGCTGCGGACGTGCTCGGGGGAGTTGCGGAAGGTGTCCGACAGCGTGGTGAAGCTGTCCGCGAGCTGCTTGGTGTCGATCGCGCCGACGGTGTCGGCCAGCCCGTTGAAGGCGTCGGTGACGTCGTAGGGCGTGACGGTCCGGGTCCGCGGGATCGGCCGGTCCGGGTCCTGGACGTCGTCGCCGGTCGGGTTCAGCGCGAGGAACTTGCGGCCCAGCAACGTCTTGATCTTGATCTCGGCGGAGGTCCGGTCGCCGATCCAGGCGTTCTTGACCCGGAAGGTGACGAGAACGTGGTCGTCGGCGAGCGCGACGTCGCGGACCTCGCCGACCTTGATGCCGGCGACCCGGACCTCGTCGTCCGCCTGCAGGCCGGCGGCCTCGGAGAACTCGGCCTCGTAGGTCGTGCCGCCCCCGACCACTGGCAGGTTGTCGTAGTTGAACGTGACGGTCAGCAGCGCGGCCAGCGCGACGCTGCCGATCACGCCGAGGACGATCGGATTGCGCTCCTTGAAGGACTTCACGGCTCGCACCTCGGCGTCGGGACGATCACGCCGCGCGGGGGCGTGGTGGCCAGGGTGGCGCGGCAGAGGAAGAAGTTCATCCACGAGCCGTAGGAGGCCACCCGGCCGATTTCGTTGAACTTCACCGGCAGGTTGGTCAGGAAGCTGTCCACATCGGACTGGTTCTGGACCAGGCCGCCGGCGAGGCCCTTCAGCCCGGCGATGCTGTCCTTCAGCGGCGGCCGGGCCTGCTCGAACAGCCCGGCGGTGGACTGCGTGAGGTCGCCGATGCCGCTGATCGCGTCGCCGATCGCGGCGCGGTCGCCGGCCAGCCCGGACACCAGCTGCCGCAGCGTGGACACGAGGTTCGCCAGCGCGTCGCCCTTGCCGTTGACCGTTTTCAGCACCGAATTGAGGTTCCCGATCACCTCGCCGATCACCTTGTCGCGCCCGGCGAGGGTGGTGGTCAGCGAACCGGTGTGGGCGAGCAGGCTTTCGACGGTGCCGCCTTCGCCCTGCAGCACCTGGACGATCTCGCCGGACAGCTCGTTGACGTCGTTCGGCGACAGCGCCTGGAACAGCGGCTTGAAGCCGTTGAACAGGTCGGTGAGGTCCAGCGCCGGGGTCGTGCGCTCCAGCGGGATCTCCCCGCCCTCGGGCAGCTGCTCCCGGGTCGCGGTGTTGCCGCGCTCCAGCGCGATGTAGCGCTGGCCGACCATGTTGCGGTACTTGATGACCGCCTTGACGTCGGCGGGCAGCCGCCGTCCGCGGTCGAGGGAGAACGCCACCAGCGCGCGGTTGTGGTCGCTGATGTCGAGGGACTCGACCTGGCCGACGCGGACGCCGGAGATGCGGACATCGTCGCCGACGTTGAGCGAAGTCGCGTCGAGGAACTTCGCGGTGTAGCGCTCGGTGGCGCCGACGCCGGTGTTCGTGATGGACACGGCCAGCAGCGTCGTCGCGATCGCCGTGACGGCGATGAAGATGATGCTCTTGATCAGCGGGGCGACGATGTTCCTCACTTGAGCTTCACCTCCGTGCCGCGGTAGAGCGGCCCGACCAGCACGCTGCTCCACGCCGGGACGTCGGCGGCGGGCACCCCGATCGACGGCGCGACCAGGGTGGCCAGCAGCTGCTGCTCCTGCGGCGAGTTGGCGACGCCGAGGTCGCCCTGCCCGCCGGTCAGCAGCGGGTGCCCGGAGCTGCCGGGCGCCGCGGCGGCGGTGCCGATCGTCGGGGCCACGCCGGAGGGGTAGCAGCGCGGCTCGCCGCCGGCGGTGTAGCGCGGATCGTCCTTGCCGGGCAAGTACTTCCCGCTGTCCGCGGTGACGGCGACGTCGGCGTGCAGGCCCGGCTCACCGGTGCCGGCGCCGAGCACCTGGTCCATGGATTTCCTCAGTGCGTTGAGCGAAGCGAGGGTGCAGGCGAAGCTGGGGGAGTACTTCGCGGCGACTTCCAGCGGCGCGCGGCTGTCGGCGGCCAGGGAGATGAGGTTGTCGCGGTTGTTCGCCAGGAAGGCCGCGACCTCCTGCGAAGACGAGGTCACCTGCTGGTAGACCCCGGTCAGCTCGCCCTGCTTCTCCTTGACGGTGTTGAGCGTGACGGCGGAGGCGGTGAGCGCGTCCAGGAGGTCGGGGGCGATGTCGCCGTAGAGGTTCGAGACGGTCGCGAGGTCGTGGATGTCCGACGTCAGCTGCGGGAGGTCGGGGTTGAAGTTCTTCAGGTACGCGTCCGCGGTGCCGATCGTCTGCCCGAGCTGCTCGCCGCGACCCTGCAGCGCCGTCGAAACCGCGGTCAGCGTGGTCGCGAGCTTCTGCGGCTGGACGGCCTGGAGCACCGGCAGCAGGTTGTCGAAGACGCGTTCCAGCTCGATCGCGTTGGCCGAGCGGTCCTGTTCGATCGTGTCGCCCGCGGTCAGGTGCGGGGCGCGGACACCGTCCGGGATGGACAGCTGGACGTACCGCTCGCCGAACAACGTCTTCGGCACCAGCAACGCGGAAACGTTGCGCGGCAGCATGTCCACCTTGCCGGGCTCGAGAGCAAGCGCTATCTCGGCGCCCTGCGGCGTCGCCCGGACTTCGCGGATCTCGCCGACGAGCACGCCGCGGGCCTTGACCTGCCCGCCCGCGGACAGCTGGTTGCCGATGCGGCTCGTCTTGAGCGTCACCGGGACGGTGCTGACGAAGTCCTTGTCGTACACCTTGATCGAGAGCGTCACGAGCACGCCCATCACCACCAGGAACAGCACGCCCGCGGTGCGGATCCCGGCCTTGCGGCGGGTGTCCCGGCTCATCCGGCCACCTGCACGGTCGTCGTCGCGCCCCAGATGGCCAGTGACAGGAAGAAGTCGAGCACGCTGATCGCGACGATCGCGGTGCGGACCGCGCGGCCCACCGCGACGCCGACGCCGGCCGGGCCGCCGCTCGCGCGGAAGCCGTAGTAGCAGTGCGCCAGGACCACCACGACGCTGAACACCAGCACCTTCCCGAACGACCACAGGACGTCGCCGGGCGGCAGGAACAGCAGGAAGTAGTGGTCGTAGGTGCCCGCGGACTGGCCGAAGAACCACACGGTGATCTGCCGCGAAGCGAGGTAGCTCGACAGCAGGCCGATGGCGTAGAGCGGGATGACGGCGAGGAAACCGGCGATCACCCGGGTCGTCACCAGGTACGGGACGCTGGGGATGCCCATGACCTCGAGGGCGTCGATCTCCTCGGAGATCCGCATCGCGCCGAGCTGCGCGGTGAACCCGCAGCCGACGGTCGCGGACAGGGCGAGGCCGGAGACCAGCGGCGCGATCTCGCGGGTGTTGAAGTAGGCGGAGACGAACCCGGCGAACGCCGACGTCCCGACCTGGTTGAGCGCGGAGTAGCCCTGCAGGCCGACGACCGTGCCGGTGGCGACGGTCATCCCGATCATCACGCCGATCGTGCCGCCGATGACGGCCAGCGCCCCGCTGCCGAAGCTGACTTCGGCCAGCAGGCGCACGATCTCGCGCAGGTAGCGGTGCACGGCCCGCGGGATCCAGGCGATCGCGCGGAGGAAGAAGAGGATCTGGTCGCCGAGGGTGTCGAGGAAGCCGAACCGGCGGTCGACGGCTTCGCGCACGCGCGCGGCTCTTGGCAGGTCCGTGGTCGTCACGCTCAGCTCCCCTTCGGCGGCACGAGCTGCAGGTACACGGTGGTGAGCACCAGGTTCAGCACGAACAGCAGCAGGAACGTGATGACCACGGACTGGTTCACGGCGTCGCCGACGCCCTTCGGCCCGCCCTTGGGGTTCAGCCCCCGGTAGGCGGCGACCACGCCGGCGACGAAGCCGAAGATGAGCGCCTTGATCTCGCTGATCCACAGGTCGGGCAGCTGGGCGAGCGCGGAGAAGCTCGCCAGGTACGCGCCCGGCGTCCCGTGCTGCATGATCACGTTGAAGAAGTAGCCGCCGAGCACGCCGACGACGCTGACCATGCCGTTGAGGAAGATCGCTACCCCCATCGCGGCGAGCACCCGCGGCACGATCAGCCGCTGCACGGGCGAGACACCGAGGACCTCCATGGCGTCGATCTCTTCGCGGATGGTCCGGGACCCCAGGTCGGCGCACATCGCGCTGCCGCCGGCGCCGGCGATGAGCAGCGCGGTGACGATCGGGCTGGCCTGCTGGATGATCGCGAGCACGCTCGCCGCGCCGGTGAACGACTGCGCGCCGATCTGCGTGGTCAGCGACCCGATGTGCAACGCGATCACCGCGCCGAACGGGATGGAGACCAGTGCCGTCGGCAGGATCGAGACGCTCGCGATGAACCAGAACTGCTGGACCAGCTCACGCACCTGGAACGGGCGGCGGAAAGTCAGCCGGACGACGTCCAGCCCCAGCCCGTAGAGCCGTCCGGTCTGCCGCAGCGCAGCGGCCCCGGGGAACGACGCCGTCGTCGTCCGTTCGGCCATTCGTGTGCCTCCCCAGCGGTTTCGGCGGCACGCCGAATACACCCGAGGTGAGCAAGGGGAAATGGTCCGAACGGGGTAACAATTGTCGGCCATTCACGGTCTCGGGGGACACCGTGCCGTTTCCTACTGGTCGGTACGCTAACGACGGCCCTGCTGGGAGACAAGAACTTGAGCAGGATCACGCGGTCACGGGCTGGTAACCGCGCATTTCTTGTCGAGTACTGACAAACGGGCCGGATCTTGTTGTCAGTGGAGGAAAAGAAAATCGCTCGCCGGGCGTGGTGAGCGGAGACGACCTGCGCGGTCGTGACCATTCCCGCTCACCGGAACGGCGGGCTGGACGGGCACGCGGGGAGGGTAGAACCCCGCGTGCCGCACGTCCAGACGAGCCGGCGTCAGGACTTGAGGCCGGCCACCAGCTCGTACGACCGGACCCGGTCCGCGTGCCCGTGCACCATCGTCGTGATCATCAGCTCGTCCGCGCCCGTGTCCGCCAGCAGCTGCTCGAACCCCTTCTGGACCGTCTCAGGCGAGCCGATGATGCTCGACCCGAACCGGTCGGCCAGGAACGCGCGGTCGATCTCGGTGTACGGGTACTCCGCGGCCTCCTCCGGCGTCGGCAGCGCGATCGGCCGCCCGCGGCGCAGGCTCAGGAACGTCAGGCCCGACGGTCCCACCAGGAACTGAGCGCGCTCGTCCGTCTCCGCCGCGACCACCGAAACGCCCAGCATCACGTACGGTTCGGACAACACTGCGGACGGCTGGAAGTTCTCCCGGTACAGCTGCACCGCCGGGATCGTGTTCTCGGCCGCGAAGTGGTGGGCGAAGGAGAACGGCAGCCCCAGCCGTCCGGCGAGCTGGGCGCTGAAGCCGCTGGAGCCCAGCAGCCACACCGGGGGCTGGTTGCCCTCCGCGACCACCGCGTTGACGCCGCGGGCCTCCGAATGCGTGAAGTAGCCGATCAGCTCCTGCAGGTGCTCCGGGAAGTTGTCCGCCGACAGCCCGCCGGGGCCGCGCAGGGCGAGCGCCGTGCGCTGGTCGGTGCCCGGGGCGCGGCCGATGCCGAGGTCGATGCGGCCCGGGTGGAACGCCTCCAGGGTGCCGAACTGCTCGGCGACCACCAGCGGCGCGTGGTTGGGCAGCATCACGCCGCCCGAGCCGACGCGGATGCGCTCGGTCGCGTCGGCGACGTGGCCGATCAGCACCGACGTCGCCGAGCTGGCGATGCCGGGCATGTTGTGGTGCTCGGCCAGCCAGTAGCGGTTGAAGCCCAGCCGTTCCGCGGCGCGGGCGAGGTCCAGGGTGTTGCGCAGCGTCTCGCCGACGGTGTTCCCCTCCGACACGGGGGACAGGTCGAGCACGGACAGCGGCACGTCAGGCAGTGAGCTCACAACCGGGGTCAACGCCCCGGTGCCCGCATTGCTTCCCGGGCGGCGGTGACGATCTTCACGCCGTTCGCGCGGATCGGCCGCGGAACGGGCCGCAATGGCGATACGGTGTCCGAACCGGAAAAGGAGAAATCAGGAGGACGGGTGCCGCGTCCGGAGCGACCCCTGGATCCCGGGGACGATCTGCTGACCGAATTCGCCGCCGATCTCCGGCGTTTGCGCGAGAGCGCCGGGAACCCCACTTATCGCGAGCTCGGCCGCCGGGCGCACTACTCGGCCGGCACGTTGTCCGATGCCGCCGGCGGGCGGAAACTTCCCAGCTTGGCGGTGACGCTGGCCTACGTCCGGGCCTGCGGCGGGGAGCCCGGTGAATGGGAGGAGCGGTGGCACGTCGTCGCCGAAGAGTCCCGCCGGGACGGTGCCGATTCACCGCCCGAGTCCGATTCCGGCGAAATTCCGCCTTACGTCGGCCTCTCCGCATTCACCTCAGCTGATGCGCGGCGATTCTTCGGCCGGGACAAGCTCATCGAAAAGCTCGATGCGCGACTGACGAGACAACGTTTTCTCGCCGTGCTCGGCGCGTCCGGATCGGGCAAGTCCTCGCTGCTGCGCGCCGGTCTGCTGCCCGCCGTCAAGGGGCCGGTCGTGCTGCTCACCCCCGGCGCCCGGCCGCTGCAGGAGTGCGCGGTCAGGTTCGCCGCCGCGCTCGGCGTCCCGGCCGGCGCCCTGCTCGACGACTTCGCCGCGCACCCGCGCAACCTCGGTCTCGCCGCCCGCCAGCTGACCGACGACGGCGCCGGCGACGTCGTGCTGGTCGTCGACCAGTTCGAAGAGGTCTTCACGCTCTGCCAGGACGACGACGAGCGCGCCCGCTTCCTCGACGCGCTGGTCGCCGCCACCACCGGCACGGAGAGCCGCACGCGGGTGGTGCTCGGCATCCGCACGGACTTCTACACGCACTGTGCGCGACACGCGGTGCTCGCCGAGGCGATGCAGGACGCCCAGGTCCTGGTCGGCCCGATGACCACCGAGGAGCTCCGGCAGGCGATCTCGCGGCCCGCCGTCGACGCCGGCTACCGCGTCGAGAACGCTCTGGTCTCGCGGCTGGTCGCGGACGCCACCGGCCGGCCCGGCGTGCTGCCGCTGCTCTCCCACGCGCTGCTGGAGACGTGGCGGCGCCGCCGCGGCACGACGCTCACCCTCGCCGGCTACGAGTCGACCGGCGGCATCGAGCGGGCCATCGCGCAGACGTCGGAAGGCACGTTCGGGAAGTTCTCGGGCCGCCAGCAGCGGCTGGCCCGGCAGATCTTCCTCCGGATGACCGCGCTCGGCGAAGGCACCGAGGACACCAAGCGCCGGATCGGCCGCGCCGAGCTCGACACCGACGACGAAGACACCGCCGTCGTGCTCGGCGAACTGGCCGCGGCCCGGCTGGTCGCCCTCGACGACACCGGCATCGAGATCACGCACGAAGCCCTCATCCGGGGCTGGCCGCGGCTGCGCGAGTGGCTCACCCAGGACCGCGAAGGCCTGCGCGTGCACCGGCAGCTCACCGAGGCGACCGGGGCGTGGGAGTCCGTCGGCGAAGACCCCGGCTGGCTCTACCGCGGCACCCGGCTGGCCATCGCGCGGGAGTGGGCCGCGCGCCAGGACTCCGCGCTGTCCCGGCGGGAACGGCGGTTCCTCGACGCGAGCCTCGCCGTCGAGCACGCCGAACAGGAGCGCGACCGCCGCCGCACCCGGCGGCTGCGGCAGCTGGTCGCGCTGCTCGCCGTGCTGCTCGTCTTCGCGGTGGGCGCCACCGTCTACGCCGTGCGCGCCGAGTCGACGGCCACCGAGCAGCGCAACAGCGCGCTCGCCCAGAAGGTCGCGGGCCAGGCGCTGGCCATGCGCGCCACCAACCCCGCGCTGGCCGCGCAGCTCGCGCTGGCCGCGTACCGGCTCGACCCCGGCGCCGACGAGCGCAGCAGCGTGCTCGGGATGTTCGCGACGCCGTACTCGACCCGGCTCACCGGGCACACCGGCCGGGTCAACACCATCGCCCTCCGCCCCGACGGCCGCGTCATGGCCACCGCGAGCTGGGACAACACGGCCCGGCTCTGGGACGTCGCCGACCCTCACCACCCGGTGCCGCTGGGCACCCTCGGCGGGCACACCGCCAACGTCAACAACGTCGCGTTCGCCGCCGACGGCCGGACCGCCGCCACCGCGAGCTTCGACGGCACCGTCCGCGTCTGGGACGTTTCGGACCCGGCGCGCCCGGGCCCCGGCACCGTGCTCGAAAGGCACGAGGGCAAGTCCTACGCCGTCGCCTTCAGCTCGGCGGGGCCGCTGCTGGCCACGGCCGACGTCACCGGCACGCTCCGGCTCTACGACACGGCCGACCCGGCCCGCCCGCGCCCGCTGGGCGAGCTGACCGGGCACACCTCCTACGTCAACAACCTCGCCTTCAGCGCCGACGGCAGGCTGCTCGCCTCCGCGTCGGCCGACAAGACCGCGCGCGTCTGGGACGTCGCTTCGCGGACGCAGCTCGGCGTGGCGGCCGGCCACACCGACGTCGTGCACTCGGTCGCGTTCAGCCCGGACGGGCACACCCTCGCCACGGCGAGCCAGGACCAGACGGCGCGGCTGTGGGACGTCACCGACCCGGCCCGCCCGGCGCAGCTGGCGTCGCTCACCGCGCACAAGGCGATCGTGCGCTCGGTCGCGTTCACCGCCGACGGGCGCACGCTCGCCACCACCGGCTTCGACCGCACGGCCCGCCTTTGGGACGTCGTCGACCCGAAGCAGCCCCGCGAGCGGCTGTCCCTGCCCGGGCACATCGGCGCGGTCGGCTCCGCGGTGTTCACCCGCGACGGCCGCACCCTGGCCACGGCCAGCGACGACCAGACCGCCCGGCTCTGGGACCTGCCCGGCC